>JAKDKI010000017.1 GCA_030453435.1 Kocuria sp. | reverse complement strand
CCACCGGCGTGTACCAGGCCGTGGTTCGTCTGCACGAAGAGGTCAACGCGAACGTTGAGTTCGAGGTTGTCCCCGCCTGATTTCATCCCGTGGGCACCCTCGCGGGTGTCTCTGGAATGTCATTGAGAAGTGCCCCGTAGGCCATTGGCCTGCGGGGCACTTTTTGTGCGTTTGCACGCTCTGACCAGCACTTATGACTTTCCCAAGTGTCACGACCGAACGATCCAGGGGGTTACATGTGATGATGCTCAGTATGGAGATCAAGGCACACAGGGGACTCACCGGGTCCCAGCTCTACTGGGTTGGACTGGGCTGCCTTGGCCTGGCTGTGGCGGCCTTTGCCGGGAGTTTTGCCATGGGCAATTCCCTGGACCCCCAAGGGGCCGTGTTCGTGTTGGTGGTCGGGCTGATCATCAGCGTGATCGCGTCAATCGTCGCAGCGGTACTAAGCATTGCCGGGCTGGTTGCTTTTCCCCTGCTCAGAGGGAGATTCATTATCCTGTTGGTACTTTCGCTGGTGTTCTCGCCCCTACTTTGGCTTGGGCTGATGGCCACCGTGCTCTAGTTATCCACAGATCCATCCACAATCCGTGCACAAGTTTGCACGGCGTGTTCCACACGCTGTCCACAGGTTTTCCACAACCCGTGGACAGCGTGTTTCGTTAAGCCTCGCGAATCATGCGGCTGTCGTCGCGAATCTGACCCACCAGCTCCTCGAGCATGTCCTCGAGCGTCACGATGCCGTCCACATGACCGTCCGGTGAGATCACGGCGCCCAGGTGGGCGCCCGAGTTCTGCATGATGGTCAGCGCCTGACGCAGCGGCATGTCCGCGTCGATGCGGGGCAGCGCGCGCACCTGGGAGGCCTCGATGGGAAGGTCGCGAGCGGCGTCGTCCTCTTCGATGAGGTCCTTGATGTGCACGTACCCGGCGAGCGAGCCGTCGCGGGCGAGCATCGGGAAGCGCGAGTAACTGTCCGCGGCGATGATCTCGGCCTGCGCCGTGGTCACGCCGGAGGGCAGGCACGTCACCTTGCTCATGGGGATCAGGATGCCGTTGACGCTGCGTTCCTCGAAGGTCAGGGCGCCCAGGAGCAGGCGCTCGTCGTTGGCTTCCAGCAGCCCGCCGTGGCGTGATTCGGCGACCAGGGCGGCCACCTCGTCACGGGTGAAGACCGAGGTGACCTCGTTCTTGGGCTGGACGCGCATCAGGCGCAGGATGAGGTTGCCGATTCCGTTCATGGCCCACAGCAGCGGGCGCAGCACGGTGACCACGCCCACCAGGATGGGTCCGAGGACCAGCGCGCTGCGTTCGGGGGTGGCCAGCGCGATGTTCTTGGGAACCATCTCGCCGATCACCACGTGCAAGTAGGTGACCATGGACAGCGCGATCGCGAAGGCAATCGGGTGCTGTAGCGACTCGGGCACGCCGATGGCGGCGAACGGCACCTCGAGCAGGTGCGCGATGGCCGGTTCACTGATCGCGCCGAGCGCCAGGGTGCAAATGGTGATGCCCAGCTGTGCGCCGGCCATCATGAGGGAGACGTTCTCCATGGCCTTGAGGGTGACCTTGGCGGCCCACTTTCCCTCGAGCGCCTTGGGTTCGATCACGGTGCGGCGCGCGGAGATCAGCGCGAATTCCGCGCCCACGAAAAATGCGTTGCCTGCCAGCAGCACCACGGTGAGCAGCAGTCCGGCGAGGTCGCTCATCGGTTCTCCTCCTGGTCGACGACGCCGCTGGGGGCCTCGCGGTGGTCGGTGGCCTTCGCGGTGTGCTCCTGGTCCTCGGGCTTGCTCTCATCCTCCGATGGCAGCTCGCTCACGCGGGCGGTCAGTTCGGTGATGCGGTGCTCGTCCAGATCGATGACCTCGAACGTGATGAGCGCGGGATCCTCACCGGGTTCCGGATCGGATTCGACCGTTACGGTGTCACCGACCTCGGCCAGGCGGCCCAGGTCCAGGTTGATGAGGCCGGCCAGGGTTTCGTAGTCCTCGTGCTCGGGGACCGTGACGCCCAGGTGTTGGCTGGCTTCGTCCGGGCGCAGGGCGGCGGAGAAGGTCCAGACGTCGTCGTGCTGTTCGGCGTGGGGCTCGTCCTGGGGATCGTGCTCGTCTCGCACCTCACCCACGAGTTCCTCCACGAGGTCCTCCAGGGTGACCAGTCCGGCGATGTCGCCGAATTCGTCCACGAGCAGCGTCATCTGCAGGGCACCGGTGCGCAGGACGTCCATGAGGTCATCGAGTTCCACGGTGTCCGGGACAAAGCGGGCCTCGCCCATGATCTGGTCCACCGTCACGGACTCACGCTGGGCGTAGGGCACGGCCAGGGCCTGGCGTACGTGCACCTGGCCCAGAACGTGTTCCTTGTCGTCGTGCAGCACCGGGAAGCGGGAGAAGCCGGTGGCCTTGGACTCGCGCAGCAGATCGCGCACGGTGTTGTCCGGGGAGAGAGTGACCATCTGACCGCGCGGGGTCATCACGTCGTGCGCGCGGCGGTCACCGAACGCGAACGAACGTTCCACGAGCTCCGCGGTCTGGGATGCCAGGGCGCCCTGATTGGCGGAGTGGCGGACCAGGCCTGCGAGTTCCTCGGGGGAGCGGGTCGACGCCAGCTCCTCCTGCGGCTCGACGCCCAGAGCACGGACGATCTTATTGGCGTTGTTGTTGAACAGCCGGATGGGCCAGCCCAGCACCTTGGTGAAGCCGCGCTGGAACCCGACTACTGCTTTGGCTGTGGCCAACGGCTTGGCGATCGCCAAGTTCTTGGGGACCAGCTCGCCGAAGATCATGGTCAGGCCGGTGGCCAGCACCAGGGCCAGTGTGATGGAGGTGGAGCGGGCCGCGACCGGTGACAGACCGGCGTCGGTGAGCGGGCCTGTAATCAGGGCGGCGATGGCCGGCTCCGCGAGGAATCCGATGCCCAGGTTGGTCACGGTGATGCCCAGCTGCGCTCCCGAGAGCTGGGTGGACAGGGTCTTCATACCCTTCAGCACACCCTGGGAACGGCGGTCGCCGGTCTTGGCGGCGGCTTCTACGTCATTGCGATTGACGGTGATGAGGGAGAACTCGGCGGCCACAAAGGCGCCGCACGCTGCGATCAGCACGAGTCCGACGATGATGGAGACGACTTCCACTAGCTCCACCACCCCTGGCTACAACTCAGAAAACCGGGTCTTTTACAGGGGGCGTCGCTAGGGGCGCTCATGATCTCCGTATCTTGGTGCGGGCGGCGTTCGATGCGCCGCGAGGTATAAAACGGAACAAATCTACAGGCGGAACCCGGGAGTTTCCAGGGGGTGAGCGGCGTCGTGGTCCCCCTTGGCGAACGCGTGTTATCCGTGTCGTGGCACAGTGCGACAATGGAGCGCAGTCTTTGAGGAATGGAAGTGAGTGAGGGTGTCGGAATACACGTCCGGATCGCGCGAGGAGTACGGGCGCTCGCTGCCGCATGACAACGTGGCGGAGCAGTCGGTGCTGGGCGGCATGCTGCTCTCCAAGGACGCCATTGCGGACGTGGTGGAAGTGCTGCGCGGAGTGGATTTCTACAAGCCGGCGCACGAATCCGTTTACGACGCCGTGATCTCCCTGTACGGGCGCGGCGAACCCGCCGATGCAATCACCGTGGGCGACGAGCTCACCAAGCGCGGTGAGATCGAACGCATCGGTGGCGTGGCGTACCTGCACTCGCTGATCGCGTCCGTACCGACCGCGGCCAATGCGGGTTTCTACGCTGAGATCGTGCGCGAGCGTGCGGTGCTGCGGCGGTTGGTGGAGGCCGGTACCAAGATCGCGCAGCTGGGGTACTCGCAGGACGGCGAAGTCGATGACATCGTCAACGAGGCCCAGGGCGAGATTTATCAGGTGGCCGAGCGGCGCACGTCCGAGGACTACGTGGTGCTCAGCGAGGTCATGGAATCCGCCGTGGACGAGATCGAAGCGGCCGGTAACCGCGAGGGCATGCAGGGCGTGCCCACCGGGTTCATCGAGCTGGACGAGCTGACGCACGGTTTCCAGGGCGGTCAGATGATCGTGATCGCGGCGCGTCCTGCCATGGGTAAGTCGACGTTCGCGCTGGACATCGCGCGCTCGGCGTCGATTAAACACAACATGACGTCCGTGATCTTCTCGCTGGAAATGAGCCGCAACGAGATCGCCATGCGTCTGCTCGCGGCTGAGGGCACCCTGCAGATGCAGGACCTGCGCGCCGGTACGTTGCAGGACGAGCAGTGGGCCAAGATCGCGCAGATCATGGGCAAGATGGACTCGGCGCCGCTGTTCATCGACGATTCGCCGAACATGTCGCTCATGGAGATCCGCGCGAAGTGCCGGCGTTTGAAGCAGAAGCACGACCTGAAGCTCGTGGTGCTCGACTACCTGCAGCTCATGAGCTCCGGCAAGAAGGTCGAGTCCCGACAGCAAGAGGTCTCCGAGTTCTCCCGCGCGCTCAAGCTGCTGGCCAAGGAGCTCGAAGTCCCGGTCATCGCGCTGTCCCAGCTGAACCGTGGCTCCGAACAGCGCACGGACAAGAAGCCGCAGGTGAGTGACCTGCGCGAATCGGGTTGCCTGACCGGCGACACCCGGATTCTGCGCGCGGACACGGGCGCGGAGACGACCATGCGTGAGCTGTACGAGTCGGGCGAGAAGGATGTGCCCGTATGGGCGCTCGCGGACGACCTGCGTTACGTGCAGCGACCGATGACGCACGTGTTCTCCACCGGTGTGAAGCCCGTCCTCCGGTTGCGTCTGGCGTCCGGGCGCGAGGTGCGGGCGACGGCGAACCACAAGTTCTTCACGTACGCGGGCTGGCGGGCTCTGGGCGACCTTGGTGTGGGGGATCGGTTGGGTATCCCGCGGCATGTGGGGGCGCCCGTTTCTTCTGCGGCCATGAATGATGCTGAGGTGTCGGCATTGGGCGCTCAGTTGGCTGGGCTCTCGACCGTGCCGGTGTCCGTGTTTGGGCTGCCCAAGGATCAGGTGCGGTTGCTGCTGAGCTCGGCATGGTCCGCTTCTGGTTCGGTTTCGGAAGCGGGTTCCGCAGAATGCGGCGAGGTTTCTTTGACGACGACGTCGCCCGCGGCGGCCGACGCCGTGGCTCGCCTGCTGTTGCGTTTCGGGATCGTGGGGACAGTTTCCACAGCTCGTGGTGCTGCTGCTTCTGTCGTGTCGATCGATGAGTTCGAGGATCAGCTGATGTTCCTGGAGCAGATTCCTGTGGATGGTGAATCTGCGGTGGCAGCGGCACAGCTGCGTTCTGCTTTACGGGCTGCGAAGGCTGAGAAATCAGCTCCCAGCTCCGGCGGGATGTACAACGCATGGGATGAAGTCCGTAGTTTTCTGGAAAACCGAGGATCGTCGTCCGAAGATTCCTCTGTATTCGCTGCGGCGGGCGGCGGAACGGCGACGATGACCCGACCGCTGCAATCTCGGCTCGAAGACGTCATCTCGGCGCTAGACACTCATGATTTAGACATGATGGCGATGAATGATCTCTACTGGGATCGCATCGTGTCCATCGAGGATGACGGTGTCGAGGAAGTCTTCGATGCCACCGTGGTTGGCGCGCACAACTTCGTGGCCAATGGCGTGACCGTTCACAACTCGATTGAGCAGGACGCGGACATGGTGATCCTGCTGCACCGTGAGGATGTCTACGACAAGGAGTCCCCGCGTGCCGGTGAGGCGGACGTAATCGTGGCGAAGCACCGTAACGGTCCCACCAAGACGATCGTGGTCGCGTTCCAGGGCCACTACTCGCGGTTTGCGAATATGGCGTTGGAGGGGTTCTAGATCTGATGGGTATCTTGCGCAGTCACACGTGAGGTAAATACCAGCTGAAGTTTCATGGGAGGCAAAGGCAAAATCCGAGCCAGGATTTTGCAGTTGCCTCCCTTCATACTCCACCTGGAAGTATCGGGTCGGCCGTTCCCGTGAACAACCTCACCCAAGCCCCCAAAATCCCCGCCATGACGCGGATTACACTCATCTGTCGTGACTAGCACCGCTGGCGTACGCTCGAGTAGCAAGGCTAGGGTGGCCGAATGCTTTCAACTGAACAGGCGGCTTATAAACTCGCCTTTTTGATCGCGGACGCTTTGATCCGAAGCGGCTCGGGATCTGCCAGTACCACCAAGTCCCTCTTGTCGATCTTCCAGAAGACCGAGATGCCCAACGTGACGGTCAGTGTCAGCTTGGGCCAGGTCACCATCAGTCACCAGGAAGAGCCCGACGATGCTCCCAGTACCCGGATACTCGAATCCGAACCGGGCACGCTGGACATCGGTCTGCGCACCGAGACCGGTGAGGTTCTCGAGTCATTCATCTTGGGCCGGCTCACCATCGAAGAAGCCATCCGTGAGATGGAAGAAGTCACGGCCAAGTCTCGTGTCATCGGCCATCGATTGACTGCCACGGGCTTCGCGATGTTCGGTGTGGGCTTCTCCCTGATTCTGGGAGGCGGGCTCGTCTCGACCATCAGCGCTGCCTTCATTGCCGCTGCCGTATATACGATCTACGCGCTGGTCGCCCGCACCCAGGCCCCAACGATCTTCAGTCTCGCCGCGGGCGGTTTCACCGCAGTCATCGGTGCGTGCATTTCCGGTCTTTTCTTTTCGACGTCGCAGCCCGCGGTCTGCATCGTTGCCTCCCTTGCTGCCTGGTTGGCGGGTATCGCCGCTTATGGTGCCGTGCACGATGTCATCACCGGTTGGTATCTCTCGGCCTCGGGCCGCATCTTGGACGTGGTCACGAGTACGGCCGGATTGGTGGCTGGCGTGACACTGGGGATCCACCTGATGCAGCCGATCTTTGGTGAGGACATGAACTTCATCGAGACCCTCGAGATGGATGAAACCCGCTGGGGCCTGTCCGTGCTCGGCGCCGTGATGGTGTCGGCTGGCTTCGCCCTCGCATCCGGCGGCCGCGGGTGGAAACTCGCGGCACTGGGCTTGTTCGGGGGAGTGGTGATGCTCCTGATGCTTTCCCTGGCTACTGCGGGTATCAGTTCCTACGCAGCGATCTTGGTCGCATCAACCGCTGCCGGTGCCGTGTGTGTTGTGCTCACCCGCTCGCTCAATATGGCGTCCAACGCATCACTGATGGTCGTCCTCTTGCCGCTGTTCCCCGGAATGTTGGTCTACCAGGGCGTACTGGGCACGATCTTCGGTATGGACGGCGCTAATGATTCATTGTTGGAAGCCACCATCACCGCGTTCTGCCTGTCCATGGGCGGCATCCTGGGTCAGTACCTTGCTTCTGAGGCCCTGTGGGCCAGCCGCCGCAAGCAGTTCACCCACAATCACCCGGATCGCGCCTTCCGCAAGGAGATGGCCGACGAGGAGAACTTCAGCGACATCATGGTCCCGATCTTCTCCAAACCGTTCACCCAGTAGCACCGGTAGGCCCGGCGGCGGGGACTACTTCTCCATGCCGCTGGCCACGCGCTGGATCAGCCCCTGGATATTGGTAAGAGTCCGGTCCACTCGATCCTCGAGCGTCATGGTCTCCTCCATTTGTCGGATACCCTCCGGCTTCCTCTTGCCCCGGGTGTAGTCGCTGCACGCGAGATCGGAACAGAGGTACGTTCCCACCGTGTTGTAACGGTCCTTGGTGGACTTCGATCGCTGAATCGACACCAAGGACACCCCGCTGCCCGGGTGCAAGGTCAGACAGATCTGACACATGCGGGCGCCGCTTTTGCCCTTGTGGGGGTTCTTCTCCAGGACGAGCCCGCGCAGACCATTCTCGGTCTCGGCCACTACGTAGCCGGTGCGTGGGGACTTAGGGTCGATCCAACCGAGGAAAACCTGTGATTCCCAGTCGACGCTAAACAGTTCCTGCGGAATGTTGATGCGCTGTGAAGCGCCCTTGGAACAGTTGATGAAGCTCTTGCGGATCTCGGATTCGGTGCATGAGTGCATAGTTGAAAACTATCGGTTTATACCCGGTGTCAATTGCGCAAGAGGGGGGCTAACTCACGAGAAGATCCACGGGCTGAGCTCGCCCCGAAGTCAGATCGTGCAAGCCGTAAATGATCGAGTTACCCTCAAAGTCGCAGAACGATGGGCAGGGTGATGATGACTAAGAAACGTGCGGCCGAAATCGACCGGAAAATCGCCGGTATGGACGCTGAGCAACTACCCGCCAACACACGCAGGTTGCATGGAGCACGGCACTTCGCCGGTCTCTACGCCTCCGAAAACGTTGCCGGAACAGAGTTTGTCTTCGGGACAACCTTCGTCATCCTCGGTGCCGAAATCGTCGATGTCATTATTGGACTGGCCATCGGTAACGCGCTCGCGGTGCTGACGTACCGGTTCGTGACTGCCCCGATGGCTATCAGAACCCGGATGAGTGTCTACACCTACCTCAACCGCACCACGGGGCGCCTGATGACGTGGCTGTACAACGCTGCGAACGCGATCATCTTCGCCATCATCGCGGCGGCCATGATCACCGTCTCTGCCACCGCCCTGCGACTGGTCTTCGGATTCCCCGCGCAGACGGAGGCATACCCCACCAACTGGGGCTTCATTGTTATTGCGATGGCTTTCGGCTCCGTAGCGGTCCTCGTGGCAGCTTTCGGGTTCAACGCGCTCGCAGAGTTCGCCAGTATCTGCGGCCCATGATTGATGGTCATGTTCGTCACCGGCGGGATGACCATGATCCCAGTGGTTGCCGAGGCCGTGACTGGCTCCCCGGTAGTAAGCAGCTGGCAAGAATTCATTAATATCGGAGGGGAAGGCGTATTTACGGGCCGGACCCCGAGGGCGCAGAAGGTATCGGTCTTCTGGGCATCATCGGTTACTCATGGGCGGCGAACAGCTTCGCTCATGCTGGCCTGATCGACATGTCTCTGTTCCGATACGCCAAAAAGAGCTGGTACGGATACCTCTCGGGTACCGGCATGTTCCTTGGGCACTACGTGGCCTGGTTGGCGGCCGGTTTCATGGGCGCGGCTACCGCTGCGATCACGACAACCAGCATCACCGTCCTGGAGCCCGGGGACGTGGCGTTCCAAGCACTGGGGTATGCCGGATTCGTCACCGTAATTGTTGGTGGCTGGACGACTGCCAACGCCAACCTTTATCGGGCAGGTCTGGCCGGGCAAGGTGTCTTCCCGCGGCTCTCACGCCAGCGCGTCACCCTGGTCGTGGGAATCGTTGTCCTGGTGGCCAGCGTTTTCCCGTTCGTCTACCGCAGTTACCTCTCCCTGGTGACCTACGTGGGTGTTCTCCTCGTACCGATCGGCGGAATCCTGTTCGCTGAGCATTACATCCTGCCGCGACTCGGGCTCACTACATCTTGGGCCCGCTACAAGGGGGTCCAGAACGTTCCCGCCCTAGTCGCCTGGGGCGCTGCACCCGTTTTCTCTGCTGTGATGATCGTGTTTGATCTCACGCCCGTGTACTTCTTGTTCGTGTTCGGCTGGGTGATCGCGCTTGTGGTTTACGTCTTGCTCGCCCGGGTATCGGGGGCGGCCGAGAAATACCCTGAACAGGTAGCGGCGGATGCTTTCTTCCAGGAGCGGGTGGATAACTTCCATGCCCAAGCGGCTGCGATCATGCCCGCTGAGACCGAATTGAAGGACCGCAGGGGATAGACCAGGACGTTGAGAGTGACGTGGATCATTGTCCTGGCCGTGGTCTTCGTGAATGGCCTGCTTGTCCTGGTCGCAAGCCCGGACATGGCAACGTACACGTCTCAACGCGATCGGTTCTTCGTGATTGCGGCCGTTGGCACCGTCCTGTACTTCGTGCTTGCTTACTGGGAGCTCCGGCGACGTAAGGCCTTCGCAGGGCGGGTAGCTGTTGAAACCGCGGCAACCACCCACGGCTCCCACGCGGCCTGACGGATTGTCAGCTCGCGCCGTTGGGACTTGCGTGCCGCTTCTTCGCCACATTCAGCGACCAGATGTACGCAAGTAGCGCCAGCCACCACGGCAAGCTCTGGGGAAGCACATCGATCCCGCGGAACAAGAAGTGAGCCACCGCCAATACGGCCAGGGCCAAGACCACTGACATGGCAATGAGCTTGGTCTTGAGTTTGCGGTCAATGCCGTACCAGGGCCCGTCCTCGGGGGAGTCACTTCTCAGACCGAAAAAGTCGATGATCTTCTTCATGTGATACCACCTCATTCCCTTCTTTCCCCACGGTATCGACACTGCACACCGAGCACAGTGGCCGAATGGCCAGTGTTCTGAACCACCCTCGGCCACCGGCACCTCAGATCCAGACATAGTGTGGACACCATGCAGGACCACCACACCGCTACGCAGACCGTCGACGCCGCACCCACACCCCTGAGCGTCCTCTCCGACGTCTTCGGCTACGACGAGTTCCGCGGTGAGCAGGCCGCCATCATCGACCAGGTGATGAGCGGAGGAGAAGCGGTGGTTCTCATGCCCACCGGCGGCGGTAAGTCGCTGTGCTATCAGATCCCGTCGATCCTCCGAGAGGGCACCGGGATCGTGGTCTCGCCCCTGATTGCGCTGATGTCTGATCAGGTGGCAGCGCTTGAAGCGGTCGGAATCCGCGCGGCCTTCCTGAATTCCTCACTGGATTTCCAGGAAGCGCAGGCAGTCGAACAGCAATTGCTCGCCGGCGAGATCGACCTCCTCTACATGGCCCCCGAACGCCTGATCCTGCCGCGCACCCTCGACCTGCTGCGCCGGGCCCAGATCGCCCTCTTTGCCATCGACGAGGCGCACTGCGTTGCCCAGTGGGGCCACGACTTCCGCCCCGACTACCTGGGGCTGTCCGTGCTCGCGGATGCATTCCCCAACGTCCCGCGGATCGCACTGACCGCCACCGCCACCCGCAGCACGCACCGCGAGATCACCGAGCGCCTGCGCATGGAGAACGCCGCGCACTTCGTCTCCAACTTCGACCGGCCCAACATCCAATACCGGATCGAGCCCAAGGACCGCGGCCGCGATCAGCTCCTGAAATTCATCAGCACCGAGCACGACGGCGACGCCGGTATCGTCTACTGCCTCTCCCGCAAGAGCGTCGAGACCACCGCGGAATTCCTCGAGAAGCACGGGGTCACCGCCCTGCCGTACCACGCGGGGCTCGACGCCGCCGTCCGGCACGACCACCAGGAGCGCTTCCTGCGCGAAGAGGGCATCGTGATCGTCGCGACCATCGCATTCGGCATGGGCATCGACAAACCGGACGTGCGCTTCGTTGCCCACCTGGACCTCCCCAAGAGCATCGAGGGCTACTACCAGGAGACGGGCCGCGCGGGACGCGACGGACTTCCGTCGACCGCCTGGATGGCGTACGGCCTGGGCGACGTCGTCAATCAACGCCGCCTCATCGACCGCGGCGAGGGCAGCGAACTGCACATGCGCAACGCGCGCTCGCACCTGGACGCGATGCTCGCCCTGTGCGAGACCGTCTCGTGCCGCCGCGTGCAACTGCTGCGGTACTTCGGCCAGGAGTCCGAGCCGTGCGGCAACTGCGATACATGCCTCAAACCCCCCAAGATGTGGGACGCCACCGTGCCCGCGCAGAAGCTGCTGTCCACGCTCATTCGGTTGCATCGCGAACGCAGTCAGCAGTTCGGTTCGGGGAAGATCTTCGACGTGCTGCTCGGCCGCGAGAACGAACGCTCCGTTGAATCACGCCACCATGAACTGAGCGTGTGGGGGATCGGCACGGAGCTCACCGAACGCGAGTGGCGTTCCGTTCTGCGGCAGCTCCTTGCCCGCGGGATCGTGGAGGCCGTGGGCGACTACGGCGTGCTGGTGCCCGGTCCAAATGCCGGTCCCGTCCTGCGCGGCGAAATCACCTTGGACTTGGCGGTCGACAGGACGCCGACGTCGTCCACTCGCGGGCGCGCTCGTGCCGCCGGGAGCGGTCGCGCATCGGCCGCGGAGGGCCTGGAACCCGCGGACCGCGAAATTTTCGAGTCACTGCGAACCTGGCGCACTTCGGTGGCCAAGGAGAAGCAGATCCCGCCCTACATGGTGTTCTCGGATGCGACCCTCGTGGGGATCGTGGAGGCGAAGCCGGAGAGCGTGCGTGCGCTGGGGGCTGTGAGCGGCGTCGGCGCGAAGAAGCTCGCGGAGTACGGGGAGTCCGTCTTGGAGGCGCTCGGCGCGGACGCGTGACCAAGGGTGTGGGCGGCATGACCGACGGGTTGGACGGTGTCCGGCGTCAGCGGCACCTCGACGGCGCCGGACGCGAGCGGTGCCGTCGGCGGGTCCGGAACGAACCGCGCTATTGACCGGTGGGACTGGACCACGCATCTGAGTAGAGATCTTCCGAGCGGGATTCCAGCAGATCCTTGTACGCGCCCGGCTCGAAGCTCTGTGCAGAGTCACCGGGAATCTTCGACGTGAAGGCGGAGACGCCCAGCCCGGCCTCGCGCTTCTCGAGCGTGAACCCAGCGGCTTCCAGAAGCGTGGGAAACATATTGAGCTGGTCGGCGCCGGAGCGCAGCTCCGTGGTGCCGGTCTCGCCCGGAACCCGGATCCGATTGAAGATCGTGCGGTTGGTGTGCCCGCCCAGCTGCTCGTGGAAAGCGTCGCCGGCGCTCATGTGTTTGAGGTGGTCACCCATGATCACCACGGATGTGTCCTCGAGATATCCCATTTGATTCATATACTCCACGAAGTCCGCGACCTGAGTCATGGAGCAGAAGAACGCTGAGGTTACTTCGCTCTCGGTGTCCACGGTGCAGTAATCGTAGATGTGGACCGGCTCGTGGGTGTCCAGGGTGAGCATGGACAGATTGAACGGCTGCCCGGTTTGCTGCGAGGTGGCGTGGAGCTGGTCGATCTCGTTCTTGGCGTTGGCCATCAGCCGCTCGTCGCTCAGGCCCCAGTCGCTGCGGAAGCTCGATTCCGGCTCGCCGGCTGCGCGCCAGTCATCGAGACCCAAGTCCTTGGTGTAGCCGTGGTTGGCCAGGAACGTGCCCTTCGCAGCGAAGGATGGGTTGGCGCCGCCCAGGAATACGTTGGTGTAACCCTCGTCCGCCAGGATGTCGCCCAGGCAAGTGAGGCCGCCCAAGTAGCTCTTGGTGTTGCCGACCAGCTGATCGGGCGAACCGCTGTCTCCGGAGGCACCCACACCCTTGAGCGGCACACCGCACTGCGTGGAAACCAGGCCGGACATGGTCCAGCCGCCGCCCTCGTACTGATTGAAATCCTCGATGCTCTGCCAGCCGTCTTCGGCGCGCGTGACGTCCTTCAGGGGAGCGAAGGCGTCCTTCTCGAAGTGTTCATCGTTTGCCAGCGTCTGCTCGCCGGATTCTAGATAGATCGTGACCAGGTTGCGCTTGTTCTCAGCGCTCGTGACGGTCGGCTCCTCGTAGTAATCGCCGATGTTGTACGGCGAATTGGCCGACCTGATGTAGTCGCCGATGCCCACGGTGGAGGCGAACGCCGTGGTCCCGCCGGCCGCGACCGCGGTAACCAAAGCGGTCGAAATGCCCCGCATGGCCCACTTCTTGCCCTGGGGTCGAGTGTCACAGCCCAGACGACGGCGCTTGCGGCGCCGGAAGAAATGCCACACGGCAATGCCAATAGTGATGACCAGGGGCAATACTCCGATGCCCAGGATCCCCATCCATACCAGGGGGCCACCGCCGCCGTCCGTCTCGACCGTGACGATGTTGAGGCGCATCTGGCCGAACGAGATCTTGCCGAAGTAGTACCGAATGCCGATGGCCGCAATGAGCATGGCAAGGCCCGCCCAGATCAGGACGTAGACCAGGAGGTACCCCAGGACCACGCCAACCTGTCGGATCACAGGGAGAATCCGGCTGGCCATGACAACTCCTCGCGTGCGATGCCCGCGCGGTTGTCGAACATCTGTGGGATCTGCCCGCTGAAGGGGCTCATAGAAAACGAATACCGTTAACCTACCCGTTCCCTGGAGTTAAGGGAGGGGTCTGCAGCTTGGAGTTACCGGCGAGACGCGGCCGCAGCGCCGGGCATCGAATTCATAACGTTCTGACACGAGGTGGTGCTACCCCTGTTCCTCAGGGGATAGTGTCTCTACTCATAACGTTCGCAATTGTGAAGGGCATGACATGAGCACCCCCCATTCTTATGGCTCCCAGCCGGGAGACCAGCAGCCCGGCAACACCCCTCGTTACGACGCCGCTCCGGGCGCCGGCCAGTATCAGCCCGGCGGCGCCCCTGGTTACGACCGGGGCGGGTACCAGCAACAAGGCTCCCAGCCGGGCGTCCCCGTTGGCCCCGGCCAGGCGATCAAGCGGTTCTACAAGAAATACGCCCAGTTCTCCGGGCGGGCCAGCCGATCCGAGTACTGGTGGGTCGCACTCTTCATGTTCCTGGTGTACGGCCTGTTCATGGTGCTCATCAACACGGTGGGCAGCGAAGTAGTGAGCAGCAACTCGGTGTCGACCGCGACATCCTTTTCGTACTCGGTGAGCAGCGAGCCCAACGGGTTGGGGGCCGTCTTGTCCTTACTGCTCCTGGTATTCATGTTGGCCCACGTGGTTCCGAGCATCGCGCTCGCCGTGCGACGACTGCACGACGTGAACATGTCCGGGTTCTTGTACCTGCTGATCCTGATTCCGTTCCTCGGATCACTCATTCTGCTGGTCTTCTTCGTATTGCCGCCCAATCCTGCGGGAGCGCGGTTCGACCGGCGAGCGTGACTCGCAGTGAGGAGAGTAAGGGCCGTTGATCCCGCGGGATCGGCGGCCCTTACTCTCGCTCGTCCCGTACCCTCTATGGGTGCCTTATCCCGCTGAACTCCCCGCCCGGCCCGACGATCACGACGACGCCCCGCCCGCCGGTTCCCGCTACCAACACCTGGAAAGCACCGCGGTCCGTGAATCCACGGCGGCGCTGCAAAAGCGCATCTACTCCCGCTTCCCGGATCGCGGGTTGTGGGAGGTCTGTGGGGAGTTGCTGGCCCTTGTGGATGAGGTGACTCATGAGGGCGGTATCAGTCGCCAGCGCATCAGGTTGGCACGCCTTCTCTCACGCCTGGGGATCATCGCGGTGCTGGCGATCTTCGGCGGGGCGATTGTGCTTGCCGCCGTCAGTATCTGGGAGACGCCCGATTCGCTGGGCCCGGTCGATTGGCTCCCGTTGCTGGAAACCGTGGTCAACAACCTGGTCTTCGCGGGCATCGCTATCTTTTTCTTGGTCGCGATTCCTGAACGGTTGGAGCGCGCTCGCGTGCTGCGCCTCGTTCACCGTTTGCGTTCGCTCGCGCACGTGATCGACATGCACCAACTCACCAAGGTGCCCGAGCGGCTCCAGCGGGGATCTCGTGAGGAGGGCGGGCTGGACCTCACACGCGAACAGCTCACCCACTACTTCGACTACTGCACGGAGATGCTCTCGCTCGTGGGCAAGACGGCGGCACTCTTCGCGGAGGACACCACAGACGGTGACATCCTGGATGCCGTGGAAGGCATTGAAACCCTCACTTCCGATATGGCTCGTAAGGTCTGGCAGAAGATCGCTGTCCTTCAGTCTCAAAGTGACTAACGAGTATGAAAAAGCGTCACGAAACCCCAGGTGAGAAGGGGGTAAAAAGAGGCGAGCGACGTCGTCGGCCTTGACGAGCTGAGGTTACGTGCTAGTAAGTTTGCTTGCTGATCCAAAGGAGGAATCAGCATGATGAA
>JAKDKI010000167.1 GCA_030453435.1 Kocuria sp. | reverse complement strand
AGAGTGCGCCAGCGGTGAAAAGCAACGGCTCGGATATCAACCAGGGGCAACTCGGCATGCGGAAAATTGGGGGATGAATCTGGGGGCAGGGATTTCATGAGGCGTGAGACCTTGGGGGATTTGGGGGGAATCTCAAAGCAACCGAGGCTGATACTACTGCTAAGTAGTGTCGGAACGAAATAAGTCACCTCTTTTTCAAATCGCCGTTCACAATGTGAACAGAGACGCCGCGAAACCATCGCGGTGCTACACCGTGCAGTGCATCGGGGACTACCGTTGACAGCGGAAGTACGACACCGGGTGGTATCCACTCGCGTGACACCAGTAGAAGGAGACCTCATGCCGGCATCGGAAGCCACGCCCTCGGGACACTCGGTCCCGGAACTCGAGACCGCCGAGATCTGCCAGAAACTGATCCGCTTCGACACGACCAACTACTCCCGGGGCAACGCCAAGGGGGAGCGGGCTGCCGGCGAGTACGTGGCGGAACTCATCACCGAGGCGGGGCTGGAACCGCAGTACTTCGAATCCGCGCCAGGGCGAGCCAACGTGTTCACACGGATCGAGGGCACAGACCCCTCCGCCGATGCGCTTCTGGTCCACGGTCACCTGGACGTGGTCCCGGCGCTGGCCGATGAATGGTCCGTGGATCCGTTCGCGGGCGAAGTCAAGGACGGCATGATCTGGGGCCGCGGTGCCGTGGACATGAAGGACATGGACGCCATGATGCTCTCCGTCATGCGACACATGGCCCGCACCGGGGAACGACCCAAGCGAGACATCGTGTTCGGGTTCTTCGCGGACGAGGAAGCCGGCATGAGCTACGGCTCCAAATGGATCACGCAGAATCACCCGGAACTTTTTGACGGCGTGACCGATGCGCTCAGCGAAGTGGGGGGCTACTCGGCCAACATCGGGGGTCAGCGCGCCTATCTGCTGCAAACCGCGGAAAAGGGCCTGATGTGGCTCAACCTCATCGCCAAGGGCGAGGCCGGCCACGGTTCCGGGCTGCACGAGAACAACGCGGTGACTCGGTTGTCCCGTGCCATGGCAAACATCGGTGAGTACACATGGCCGATCGAGCTGACCAAGACAACGCGCGCCTTCCTGGACGAGGTCACGGAACTGACCGGGGTGGAATTCGATCCGGAAAACCCCAAGCGGCTTCTCGACGAGCTCGGTCATGTGGCGCGCTTCGTGGGTTCCACTCTGCAGACCACCTCCAATCCCACGATGCTCGAGGGCGGTTACAAGACCAACGTGATCCCCGGCTCTGCGCAGGGCACCATTGACGTGCGCTACTTACCTGAACAGCGAGACATCGTCATGGAGAAGTTGAAGGAACTGGCCGGTGAAGGTGTCACCTTCGAAACCGAGTTCGAGGACATCGGCCTGGAAGTCCCGTTCTCGGGCAACGTGGTCGACGCCATGGTGGACTCGCTCAAGGCCGAGGATCCGGATGCGGTTGTGCTGCCGTACATGCTTGGCGGTGGTACGGACAACAAGTCCCTGTCGCAGCTCGGGATCACCGGTTACGGCTTTGTGCCGCTGCAGCTGCCGGACGAATTGGACTTCACGGGGATGTTTCACGGCGTGGACGAGCGGGTACCGGTCGCGTCCTTGGAGTTCGGTTCGCGGGTCCTGCACCGTTTGCTCACCAACTACTAGGAGCGCCACGTGGGGGAGAGTCCCGGAAGCACCGACCCTGAAGCGGGAGCGAACCAGGGTGGTGGCCTGACACGTCGTCGGGTGATCGTCACCGCGGCTGGATTGGTGGTGGCCGCCACGGCCGTGGGGGTGGCCACCCAGATCCCCGGCTGGCTTGATGACGAACCGACCGAGGAGGAACTTGCCGCGGACCGGATCTTTGATGCCAACATCAACGAGCAGGGCCTGAGCGGTTACGCAAAGCTGATCCCGGATGACAACCGTCAAGGACTGGGCTACCACCTGGTGCCGGATCCGGTGGGTGGGGGACGTCAGGTCGCCCGTTTCATTTCCCGGCCGGGACTGACGCTGGGCAACGAGTTTCCGCGCTCCATGGTGGAAACCGAGCCGATCATCAAGGCGGCCGCGCACGGCAACGACAACGATGTGTATTTCAACGGTTTCTCCTTCTACGTACTGGACGGCGAATTCGACCGGGACACCTGGATCACGCTGTACACCGGCGGATACGGTCCACCGTCCAACGGCCCGTCCCTGCTCGGTCTGATGCTGGTGCAACATCCGGAGGGCGGCCTGATGTTCCGCATGGGTGATGACCCGCAACTGCTCGGGAACGACGTGCGAGTACCCACCGGTCGCTGGGTGGGCGTGATCCAGGCCTATAAGTACGCGTACGCGAGTAACGGCGGTTGGGTCGAGATGTGGGTTAACACCGACGGGCCGTGGCAACAGGTGCAGATCAACGGCGAGAACCAACCCACCCTGGACGTCATGCGACCCAACGTCACGGACGGCTGGTATCGGAACCCGTCCGTACCGGCCTCGTTCTCGCGCATCGGCGTGTACGGCAACAGAACCTACGAGGCATTTTTCGCAACCCATCGCATTGCGCGCAGTTTCGACGCCGCCGATCCGCTGCGCTGACCACGACAATCACGACTCAATCTTTCGAACACAAGGAGACCACGTGACCACGATCCAGGACGTGCTTCCCGACAACATGCTCGTCACCTTCCGCCACCGCGCGGCCGGCTACGACGAGCGCAATGAATTCTTTACCGAGGATCTCGAAGATCTTCGCTCGGCCGGTTACCTGCGGCTGCTGGTGCCCGAGGAGTTCGGCGGCCTGGGTTTCACGCTCGCCGACGCCGCTCAGGCCCAGCGCCGCTTGGCCGCCGCGGCGCCGTCGACCGCTCTGGGCATCAATATGCACCATGTGATCGTGGGGATCGCCCGCACGCTGTGGCAGCGCGGGGACGACCGCGCTCGCGAGATCTTCGATCAGGTCGTGGCCGGTGAGGTCTTCGCGTTCGGGATTTCGGAGGCGGGTAATGACTCGGTCCTCTTCGATGCAACCACCACCGCGGAGCCGGTGGACGGCGGCCTGAGCCTGCGGGGCACCAAGATCTTCACGTCGCTCTCACCCGCGTGGACCCGGTTGCTCGTCCACGCCCGCCGAACGGACCGCGACGACGACGCCCCGGACGCGCTCGTGTTCGGAATCCTCGAGCGCGGGGCCGAGGGCATCGAGATCAAGCAGGATTGGGACGCGCTGGGTATGCGTGCCTCGCAGTCGTGCACCACAGTGCTCGACGGCGCCGTCCTGGCGCCCGAGCGTGTGCTCACCGAAATTCCCGTGGGACCCTCGCCCGATCCGGTCGTCTGGGGCATCTTCGGCTGCTTCGAACTGCTGCTGGCCTCCGTGTACACGGGAATCGCGGACCGGGCCATCGAGGTGGCCGCGGACATCGTGAACAAGCGAATGTCGCACGCCCGCGGGGCCAGCTACGCAACCGACCCGGACATTCGCTGGCACATTGCGGAGGCCGGGATCCTGCGTGACGGTGTGGAATTGCAGCTGCGCCAACTCGGTTCTGACGTGAACTCGGTGGGCACCGACCACGAAGTGCAGCACGGGGCCCGCTGGTTCATCCTGTTCTCCGGCCTCAAACACCGTGCCACCGAAACCGCGCGGCAGGTCGTGGATCTTGCGTTGCGCTCAACCGGGGGCTCGCAGTTCCGCCGGGGCAGCGAGCTGGAACGGCTCTACCGTGATGTGCTGGCCGGAATGTACCACCCCTCGGACAACGAGTCCGTGCACGCAGCGACCGCCAAATCAATGCTCGGCCCGATCCCGACCGACTGAGCGAGCAAGGGGAAGCGGCACGAGGACTGGCTCGAGCGGCGTCGTCGACGGGGCGGCTCGACTCAGAACGTGCGTGAGACGCGAATGATGCGCCGCCGCATCACGTAGCGGCGGGCACCGCCGTACAGAACCGCGGAACGCATGAGTTCCCATTTGCCGTATTCCGCGTGCTCGCGAACCCTGGCCCGCGCATCGGCGATGTGTTCGCGGGGGGCCACAGTCAGCGTGAGGTATTCGTACCTGTCGTCCCTGCTGGCCACGGGGAGTTGGCGCGCGGACGAGATCTCGGACAGACGTTGTTCTTTCATTGCTCCCATTCTGCCTCGATAACGACTAACGTCTACCCCATGAGCAATGATCCTCGCGCCGCCCTGCAAACACTGGTCAACGCGTTCGAAGAACACTTGGCCGCCGCCGCAAATCGACGTTCGGACAACGACCCCGCCGTGGACGGGGCGTACCTGTCGATTGCCGATGCCTTCGACGCCTACGAAGAGGCTCTTTACGATGCCTATGACGAAGTCACCCCCCTCACCGTGTTCGCGGAGGACGAGGATGACTCGGACGATGACAACGACGATGATGATGACGACGATTACGACGAAGATCTGCTCGAGGACAACGAGATGATGGACGAAGATCTCGTGGACGAGGACGACTACGACGATGATGACGACAACGATTCATCGAATTCTTCCCGCCGCTAGGGCATAACCGGCGGTCGCGCCCCGGTCTGTGGGCGGAAGAGGGCTCACGTGTTATAGAACACGTGGGCCCTTTATTCACCCATTTTTCAGCTCCGGGTGCCGTACAGTTGTCGCGTGAACTGGATCGAAGCAATCATTCTGGGAATTGTCCAGGGCCTGACTGAATTCTTGCCCGTATCCTCGTCGGCGCATCTGCGCATTGTGGGTGAGTTCCTGCCCAACAGTGCAGATCCGGGGGCTGCCTTCACCGCGATCACCCAGTTGGGCACGGAAACCGCTGTGGTGATCTTCTTCTGGCGAGACATCGTGCGGATCATCAAGCACTGGTCGTTGTCGCTGGTCGGAAAGGTCTCACGCAAAGACCCCGATGCCCGCATGGGCTGGTTCATCATCCTGGGCTCGGTTCCGATTGCGATCCTGGGTCTTCTGCTCGAGGACTACATCGACAGCCAGTTCCGTTCGTTGTGGATCACCGCGTCCATGCTCGTGATCTTCGGTTTGTTCCTGGCCATCGCGGACCACGTGGGTAAACAGGAACGGGTGCTGCAAGACCTGACGATCAAGCACGCCATTGGTTACGGCCTGGCGCAGGCTCTTGCTCTGATTCCGGGTGTCTCCCGCTCCGGTGGCACCATCACCGCTGGTCTTCTCATGGGTTATACTCGCGCGGCCGCCGCTCGTTACGCGTTCCTGCTGGCCATTCCCGCGGTCTTCGCTTCCGGGCTGTACAAGCTCTACAAGGCCATGACGGGTCAGGAGCCGGAAGGTATCTATACCATGGGCCAGACCCTGGTGGCCACGGGTATTGCTTTCGTCATTGCGTACGTGATCATTGGCTGGTTCATGCGCTACATCTCCGAGCGCAGCTACAACCTGTTCGTCTGGTACCGGATTCTGCTGGGCGCAGGTATTTTCGTCCTCCTGGGAACCGGTGTGATCAACGCTTGATCAGCGATCCCGCACAACCGGGGGAATAGGGTGCCGGGGGCACCCGTTGAAGTCATGAGTGACCGATGTCCGTGAACAAAAGGTGAGTATGAAGTCCTGGTCTGCCCGTC
>JAKDKI010000166.1 GCA_030453435.1 Kocuria sp. | reverse complement strand
CGGATTCGAGGGCCCACTGCAGGCAGGTGTCCATGACCTCGCACGTGCGGCACACTGCTTTGGCCTCTTCGATCTGCAATAGAGCGGGGCCGGTGTTTCCCACGGGGAAGAATAGTTCTGGGTCTTTCTCCAGGCATGCTGCGCGACTACGCCAATCCATGATCTGCGGCGACGCTCCTTTCACATTGTCAGGTGTGCACAGAAACACGGCATCACCATCGAGCGCGGGCTGAGCGCGACGGCAGAGTGTTCGGGGGGATGTACACACAGAAAAGGCCCGCGGTGGCCGGGCCTCAAAAGATGATCTGTCCAATACTTTCTCACGTGAACATCTCGTGAACAAGGGTCTGAGCGGTATATCACATCGAAAGTTCTCCCTCATCAACCGGCCGATCATGACCATTCGAGATCGAGATTAGAGTTGGGGGTGCCCGGCATGCCCTCACGAAAGGCCTTTCTATGGTCCCCGCCTCACAGCAGAAGTCCCCAGACCGCCCGTGGGCGGTGTGGTTGATCGGGGCAATTGTCGGCGTGGAGGCTCTCGCATTGGCGTATGTGGGCGTGCGATTCGTGATCTCGCTGTTCTCCGAGCACGTCGTTCCCACGGCGGGCATTATTTTCGGCGCCGTGGTCATGTTGGGTGCTGCCGCGTGGCTGGGTTCCGCGGCATGGGGCACGGTCAAGGGCCTGCGCTGGCCCCGTGCAGCCATCCTCGTGTCCCAGGCATTCCTGGTGATCGTTGGCATCTCACTGACTCAGGTGGGCGCCCGTGCCATCGGTGTGGCGTGTGTGGCAGCCGCGATCGTCGCACTCGTGGCGCTGTTCAATCGCGCGACCGTGGCGTGGATGGGGGAGTCCACGCGTCACCCGTCCCGCTGAGGGGTTTGCACAAGATCCGCGACGCCGCGGTGGATCCAGTAGCCGCGCCCGGGCGGGCCGCCCACGGGCATGCCGGCCAGCGAGGCGCCGAATAATTCCCCGTCGAAGGTTTTTCTGGGCCTGAGCAGTAGTGTGTCCGCCACGTGGCGCCACTGCATGAGTGGAGGAAAGAGCCCCGGCAGGCCGTCGCTCAACCGCATGGTCACGATGAGTCGAAGGTCTTTCGGCTCGCCTGCGCCGCACATTCCGCCACCCGACTGCCACAGGGAACCCAAGCGTTGGATGACCTGGGCGCCCAGCGAATCGGCGTCGTCGATGAGCAGGGTCGTCCCGGTGGCTGCCCCCGAAAACTTTCGCTCCAGATCCTCTGCTGATGTCGGATGGCATCGAAGCACCGTGCGCGTACCCAGTGATTCCTCGACCGAATCCAGGAAGGTACTACGGCCCGAGCGGGAGGGCCCCACGACCAACAGCGTGGATCCGGGAGTCCAGGGGGTGGACATGGGAACGTGTCCCGTCCCCAACCCCACGAGGAGACCCGGCACGCGGCCTTCTGGCCCGGACCAGCGTTCGGGGAGCGGACGGTAGCGGGGCCAGATGATCGTGTCCGGCGCGCTCGCAGAGACGTTATCGCTCATCGGAGGATGGACGGATGGGCCACGGCCCGTGGACATGGGCTCGCCCGGGACTTTTCCGGGGAGCAGCTTGTCATCGTGAACAACTATCCCGCTGGGTTCAGGGAATTGGATCACGGTGTGAGCACCCGGCGAGCGATGCGCGGGTGCGGGGGAGCATCGCTCCGCCGAAGCTCCCTGCAGCACACCCCGGAGCGGGAGAGGCTTGACCGCTGGAAGGCGGGGCCACTGCAAGAGGGCCTCGGGAGTCTGCTCGGCGGGAAAGTACACGCGAGTGCGTCCGGCAGAGGACGCCCGGCCAACCGCCAAGGAGCGGTCTCCGCTCACGATCATGGCCACTCCGTTCTGCGTGCCGGCCGAGGCCAGGGCCAAGAGGTCATCCTCCAGATGCGCCCACGGCCCCGAGCGCAGCAGGGCGCAGCAGCGATCCCAGTCCTCGACTAGCAGCACGGCGGGTTCGGGCGGATCGCCGCGACCATCACTTGAGTGGGACAGATACCGCTGGGATCCGTCCGAGAGGCTGTCGAGCAAGCTCTTCACGTCAGCCGCATCGTATGCGGCGGCGGTGCCGTGGACCCACCCGAGATCCGACCAGCGCCGCGCGGGGTCTTGGAGCGCAGGAGTGGCCGTCATGACGTAGAGAGCTGGTGCTCTCCCGGAACAACTGTCCGGCCGCGAACGAGCTCGTATCAGTTGTTCTGCGACGGACAGCAGTGCCCGTGAGGTATGCATCGGCTGGCCGATCAAAAACAGTGTGCCGTCCTCCAGGGGGCGCCAGGCAGCTCGACCGGTCCAGTGCTCTGCCGAATTTTCCGCGGGGCCCAGGTCTACTTCGTCCCCACTGCTCGCTCGTGGCACGGCTGTTTCGGGCAGCGGCGCGGGAACGGGCCTCGCAATCGGGTTGTCCCGCGATGAACCGTTCGTGTTGTCTGAGCACTCGACCTCCGGCCCGACCAGGCAGCGATGAGCTGCTGCGATGTCGGCAACCACTCGGAGCACCCCGGAATCCACCGTGTGCCCCTGGCCGGCGCCGCGCGGCAAGCGGGCCGAAGGTGCCGTTTCCGGAAGCCTGATGCGTACCTCATCCACCGGTGGAGTCGAGCATCCAGTGAGGATTGCTGTCTGGACTTCCACAGGCTTGCCCTGACCGGTGTCGATGAAGGCCCTGCCCGGCGTCGTCGAAGAAATCCCGGCGGCAAGCGAGGTGCCAATGACGTCGGCGGAATCCTGCTCCGTCCGTACCCGTAGGCACATGGACTGCGTGACATTGGCCCGAACATCCGCGGGGATCGCGCCCTGCGGCCGCTGGGTAGCCAGAACCAAGTGAATTCCGAGTGAGCGCCCCACGGTGGCGATCTTGGCCAATTCGTCACCGGCGCTCGAGAATGCGTCCACGAGCATCTTGACCTCGTCGACCACGACCACCAGTTCCCGGAAGACCAGGGGCTCCGTGTCGGGGGTGGTGTGCAGGAGCTGGTGAAAGTCGGACAGGCCGTGTTGGGCCAGGAGACGTTCGCGGCGTCGTCGTTCGGAGCGCAAGAATTCCAAGGCCCGTTGCACATCGGCGGCGGCCAGGTCGGTGAGCAGCGTGGAACGTTGCGGTAGCCCGGTGAGGGGTGCCAACGCAGCACCGCCCTTGAAATCCACGAGCAAGAATTCAAGTCGGTCCGGCGGATAACGGCAGGCCAGCGCCGCTACGAGAGTACGCAGTACCTCTGACTTACCGCATCCCGTGGTCCCCGCAATCAACAAGTGGGGGTGCTCATCGCCGAGGGCGAGGCTTTCTACGCCGTGGTGGGACACACCGATCGCTGCCACCAATGAGGGCAAGCGTGCGTTCGCGGCCCACTGCTCCGGGATCTTGGACGGCTCGGGCAGGACCGGTTCGGAGCCCAAGGACGAGGGCAGCCCCGCTGCGTGCCGCAGCGAAGGAATCGCGGCTTGCGCCCGTGACCACTGCTGCATCGAGCGGCCGAATACCGCCGAACTCACTGTGTCCACGCTGAGCTCGAGTCGGTTACTGCCCGTGCTCGCATCCAGACCGGGTACCGCTTCCTCCACGTCGCAGGCCAGTGTGGCGGTGGCATCCCACGAGAGAACGGCGCCCGAACTGTCACCTTCGGTTCGGTCGCCGGCTACTGAGATCACGATGCGCACACGACCCTCGGCAGACGGGATCGCGGTGGCGGACCGCGCCGAGTACACCTCCAACGCCGGGCCGGTCACGGACCGGTGGTGCTGGACTTCCACCACACGAAGCGCGGGAAACGGCGGCGGTGACCAGCCGACCACCGGGTCAAGAATGAGCTGTTGCAGCGCTCCGGGGCCCGTCAGCAACTGCAGCGCAAGGGAATTAATCACGTCCGCGCGGTGACGTGACGGCAGGGTGAGTTCCAGGTGGGGCACTCGAGACATGTCGAGAAGCACCGGGGCCAACCGGTGTGAGGCCGGCGCGGCACTGGGTCCATCGCCCAGCTGCACCGTTGCGACTCGGCCTGCCTCGCCCAGCCGCACCCAGCGTTCGTGTGGCCCGGGCATGGTCGAGTGCCCGGGCTGGGCCATGGAGGCTCCGGCATCCAGTTTCTGCAGACGGTGCACCACGTCCGCCGCCGACGGCGCCGCCTCCCGGCACCGGCTCAGGTCACGTGCCAGCGCGGCCGTCAGCCGTGCTCGCTCTCGAGTTCTTACGGCTCGTCCTACACTCCAGCTGGTCACTGCCACGATCGCTCCCACAGCACTGAAGAGCATGAAGAACCACATACCGGTGACCACGGTGATCACCACTCCCAGGACCAGGGGGAACAGTCCCATGACCAAACCCAATCGGGGTCCCTGTCCCGAGGCTCGGTGGACCGTGATGATCCGTGCCGGGCTGTCGTCGTTGGCCGACGCGGTGGGCCAGCTCACTCGCCGACGAGTAGAGGTGTCGTCCGAGGGCATGATCAATTGCAGCCAGGAGTCCTGGCATCGCAACCGGTCACCTTCACGCAGTGGAACGGGCCCGGACATGATGCGGACCTCGGCATGGTCCATCACGACTTCCGTTGAGTCGCTCGTGGCAGGATGCGCGGCTAGAGCAGGAACGCCGGCCACGGATTCCAACCACTGGGAGCCCCGCATAATCACCAGTTCGGTGCCGCAGGCCACCCCGGCTACGACCCTGAGTCGGGGGCTGGGCATGTGCTGGTCAGCAGCGGACTGCGTCGACGCGGTGTGATGGGACGTCGGCGGGGCGGGCGCACTCGGATGCAGCGTGATTGCGGCGCCATCCAGCAGCGGTGGCTCGGCGAAACGCAATGACCGAACATCGACATTCTCGACCGTCAGCTCTGCTTCAGTGCCGAGGAAGGAACAGATCTCCCGGGCCAGGCGGCTCCCGGCGGTGCCCGGTTCTGCCTCGATAGCCACCCTGTGTTCCTGAGCGTCGACCGCACCGGCCCATTGCAGGCTGACCATGATTTCCATGGCCTTAGAACAGCATCCGTCCGCGTGAGCATCCGAGCCAGGAACGCACCGTGTGGAGTCGTGCGGGAGGCCCCGTGCGGCGTCGTTCTTGTGGAGCGCGCCTGCCGTGCGGGTGCGAAAGTCTAGGGAAATTACCGGATGACGGTGGTGGACAGGCAGGTCACCGGGGCCGCGCACGTGAGACAGTGGAGCCTATGAGCCCCCGGAAGGTTGTCATTGTCAGTAGGATTTTCACGCCGGAACCGGCGGCGGCCTCGTTCAGGTTGCGCGCACTCGCCAGGGGATTCGCCGCCGAGGGGGCGGACGTCACCGTGCTCACCACGCGCCCTCCGCGCGGCATGGCCGAAAGGACCGCGGACGAACCGTATGCGGTGGTGCGCGTACCGGTGCTGCGCGACGAGTACGACTACGTGCGCGGCATTCCCCAGTACCTGAGTTTTGATATCCAGGCTTTTGCGCGGTTGCTCTTCATGGACGCTGACATCGTAGTCAGCGAGCCCCCGCCCACCACGGGACTGGCCGTGTGGGCCTCGAGTCTGCTGCGGTGTCGGCCGTATATCTGGTACAACCCGGACGTGTGGACCGCGGCGACCATCACCATGGACG
>JAKDKI010000165.1 GCA_030453435.1 Kocuria sp. | reverse complement strand
GCACGGCCCGCCCACCGGCCTGCTTGGCAACGGAGCGAACGGCAGCGTGCTCGCGCACCAGATCCGCGCCCTGAAGGACTGGCTTGAGAAGTTTCCCGATCTTGGATTCGGGGGACTGGGTGCGCCGCGGCGGGACCGTCTCCACCACCTGTACCGGATGGTCCGATCCCCAGCTCAGATACTCCTGGGCGCCCGGGCGGGAGACGAGCCACACCCGGTCGGCCTGCGGGTCATCCAACAGGGCGAGCGCCAAGTCCGCGGCATGTTCCAGCTGGCCGCCGTACTCGGTGGGGCACACCACCACGGCATCCCGTGTGGAAGTCCCTGTGGGTTGTGACTGATGGTCGTGCTCAGCGCTCATGGGAGCCTCCGGCTTGCAGTCGTCGGGTACGAGGGGACGGTTGCTCACCGCGCACCAGCACGATGAGCAGGCCGAGGACCAGGCCCACGAAGAAGCCCAGGGCCGTGTTGAGCACGGCGGAAGGTGCGGCGGGGTTCTCCGGGGTTGCAGCTCGCTGTACGACAGTCAGGTTGACGCCCGCTTGCTCGCCTCGCTGGGGCCCCGATTCCAGTGACTGTCCAACGTCCACCAGGCTTTCGGCGGTGGACTGCGCCAGCCGCGCGGTGTCCTCGGGGTCATCCCCGGTGGCGGTGATGGTGATCATCGCGGTATTGGGTTGGTTGGTCACGGTCACTGCGGATTCCGCCAGCTCCTCCGGGGTGACGTCCAACCCGAGGTCGTCGACCACGGGTTGCAGCACCGAGTTGGTGGTGGCGACCTGAGCGTAGGAACCGGCGCGGGCCATGGCGAATTGTTCACCCATTTGCAGGTCAGTGACCGATTGAGGGTTGGCCACATTGACGAAGACCTGCGCCTGGGACTCGTAGCTCTTCGGCATGATTATGGCCGAGGCTGCACCCGCGATAAGTCCCAGTACCGCGGCAAGGACAACGATCCACCACTGCTGTTTCAAGCAGCGCATGTACTGATTGAGATTCACTCATCTCCCCCTTATATAAATGCAAACGCTCACGACCCGCGCGAAAGCGGTTCGGGTCGTTCCCCAAAGTGTTTGCTCATAAAGCTGTAACGACACCGCACGGCTTCTGGCTCGGTGTGGTCGCAGATTTCACCGATTCGTGCCCCTATGTGTGGACGAATTCCCGGACGTGTTCACACGCGTTCTCTTCCTAGACTGGATATCAGGCACGCGGGGGAGAGCGTGCCCACGAACTCAGGGGGAATCAACGTGGACGACAACACAGGAATGAAGCTCGAGCATCCGCTCATCAGCGTGGTGATCGCGGTGTACAACGGTCAGGATCTGGTGGGTCAGGCCATCAGCAGTGTGCTGCGGCAGACCCATCCGAACATCGAACTGTTCATCGTGGATGACGGTTCCACGGATCACACCTCACGGGTGCTCGAGGGCTACGAGGCTTTGAGCCGCCCGGGGCGTGAAGTGCGCGTGCTCCGGCAGGACAATGCTGGGTGTGGTGCAGCGCGTAACCGGGCATTGGAGTTGGTCACCGGTGACTTCATCACGTTCCTCGATGCGGATGACACCATGTTGCCGCACCACTTGAGCACGCTCCTGGAGCGCTACGAGGAGCTGGACACCAACGAGAGTGGCTCGCGAACTGTGGTGTACGCCAACGCTTTTCAATGCACGACCGGAGGCATTAACGCCGGTCGCCTGCAGTACCGCGAGAAGATGCCGAATCCCGCAGATCAGCGGTCGGTGATTCTCGAGTACAACATCGGCAGTCTTTACGGATTGTTCCCCCGGTGTTTTTTTATGGAGGTGGGCGTTTTCGACCCGGAGCAGGTCTTCGTGGAGGACTGGGAATTGTGGCTGCGCGCTATCTACTTCGGCTGGCGCTTCGACCGCGTGGACGAGGTCACCAACATTATTTCCTGGACGGGCGGGTCCATGCAGTCCCAGCGCGACCGGATGGCCGCGGGCGAGGAAATGGCCCTGCAGAAAACTCTGCGTCGCTTCGACGGGAAGTTGAGTGCGGAGGAACGCACCAAGCTGATGCGGCGACTCAACTACGGATCCCCGCTCGCGGCGGCGTCGGAAGCGGAACAGGCGCTGCGTGACGGCCGCGGTGAGGACGCCAAGGAGCACCTCAAGCGAGCCGCCGAAATGATGCCCACGCAACGCCGCGTACGGTTCAAGTCCGCGATCGCCAACCTGCCGGGAGGTACGCGTTGGCTGGTCAACCGGCAACGGGCCGTGGATCGCAGCGTGGGCTACAACGAGCAGATGCGCCGCTGACACACGCTGATCCGTCACGAGGAGTAACGCTGGCGGTAGAGGAACGCGTGGCCTGCGGAATCAGGAGCCTGCACCGATAGCATCGAGTGCGGACCGCCCCGGACACCCGGGGTTCAGCTTCAATTCCCGGGAGAGTTCATGCACGCCCACGTCGACCTCAGCTCCGTTACGGTCGCCCTCCTGGGGCCGCGGCGACTGACGACGCCGCTGCGAGCCACCTACCAGCGCGCCGCCGCCGGAATCGTGGACATCGAACGCCCGGAAAACTTGTCAGCGCAGGCCTTGAGCGGGGCGGGTTTCGTGGTCATTGCCCTGCCCGCTGTCAGCGATTCCGCGGTAAAAACCGGGGCCGCCGCATGGCGCCGTGCGCTCGCGGCCGCCGGTGTCGCACTACCGGTGAGCGTGGAACGGGTGCCGGAACGAACCGGAGGCAGCATCACGCTGGTGGGCGGTGGCCCCGGTGACCCGGGGTTGATCACCGCCGCCGGATTGCACGCGTTGGCGCACGCGGACGTGATCTTCGCTGACCGCCTCGCCCCGGCCGTCACAGCCGAGTTGGCACCCGGAGTGCGGGTGGTGCCGGTGGGCAAGCGGCCCGGGCACCACCCGATTCCGCAGTCCGAGATCCAGACCCTGATGATCGATGCGGCATTGGCGGGGGAGACGGTGGTCCGCTTTAAGGGCGGTGACCCGTTCGTGTTCGGGCGCGGTGGCGAGGAACTCGTGGCCTGTCGCGCAGCCGGAGTGGACGTTCACGTGATCCCCGGGATCACCTCCGCCGTGGCCGTTCCGGAGAACGCGGGGATCCCGGTGACATTCCGTGAACTGAGCCGGTCCTTCACCGTGGTCTCCGGCCACGACCCCCTGGACGAGGACGAACTGGAACACTTGGCGGGGCTGGCCCGATCCGGGGCCACCATCGTGTTGCTCATGGGCGTGGCCACCCTGCCGCAAACCGTCAGCGGACTGACGCGCCACGGGCTGGCCGCAGACACCCCGCTGGCCGTTCTGGAAAAGGGCTTCAGCTCCGCTGAGCGCAGCACGTTCAGCACCCTCGCCACCGCAGTTGTGGACACCGCCGCCGCAGGCTGCGCGTCCCCGGCGGTCACAGTGATCGGAGCGGTAGTCCACGCGCTCGCCGACGGCGCTCGGCCGGGCTCGGGTCTGCCGGCTTCGCAGGTGCCCGCATCGTCTGATGACGCAGCGCCGGAAACGTTGGCGGCGCAACCCGTTCTGCTGGCCTGCTCCCACGGCACGGGAAACGCCTCCGGGCAGGCCGCCGTCGCGCAGCTCGTTGCGGCCGTCCGCAATGAGCTGGAATCCGTTCCCGTGATCGACACATGGGTCGATGTCCAGGAACCCAACCTGATGGAGCGGACGCGAGCTCTTGGGGAGGCGCCCGCCGTGATCGTGCCACTCCTGCTGTCGGCCGGATATCACGTGTATGTGGATATGGCGCAAGCGATTGAGGGAAACCCGGATCATCGAGTGGCCGCAGCCCTCGGCCCCGATCCGCGCTTGGCCACGGTCATGGCCCGTCGCTTGCGCGAGGCCTTGCGAGAAGTCGACGCTGAGCCGATGAGCGAGCGCGACACCGTGATCATGGCCGCCGCCGGATCTTCAGAACCGGACGCCGTGCGCGATTGCCGAGTCACCGCCGATCAGCTGTCTCACGAGCTGGGCCTGCCGGTCCGCGTGGCCTTCCTCTCGGCCGCAGAACCCACGGTTCATGACGCAGTCGCTGAGGCCCGGGAATCACCGAGGTCCGCGGGGAGTTCCTCGGACGCGAACCGAGGGGGCACAAGCGGTCGCGTTCTGGTGGCCACCTACCTCTTGGCCCCGGGGTTCTTCCATAACAAGACGCTCAAGGCCGGCGCGGACATCACCGCGGCCCCGCTGTTATCGCCCGATGCGCCCACGCCGCCCGAGCTCATCGAACTCGTGATCGAACACTATGAGCAGGCCGTTCACGATTAAGGGGGACAAGGGGGCCCTCGGCACAGGAGTAAGACTCACGAGCGTTCAGCTCAGTGGGCCCGCCCTACGAGCCCTCGGGGAGAATCTCCGACCGGGCATGCTCGGACACCGCACGGACCATGGCTCCCAGTCGGAACCGCTCGGGGACCACTGCGAGCACATCCGCCTCTTCCAGAGGCTGAACGCACACGGGTCCGATGGCTACCGCGGTACAACGGCCACCCCTCAGGGCGCCTAAGAGCGATTCGTAAGTTCCCGCAGTCCGAGCGGCGTCGAATAACGCGTCCACGGCTGGTGCAGCGGTGAACGTTACGTAGTCCACCTCACCGGCGGCTATCGAGCGGGTCAGATCGGCCAGTCGGGAACCCTCGTCCGCGGAAGCCCACTCGTACGGGGCCACGGTCAGGACCCGGAAACCGGCTTGGGACAAGCGCGAGAGTTGTTGATCGTCGGTGATGCCGTGCACTTGGACGGCGACCGTGCCGCGTGCATCCCGCGCCAGCAACGTGTCGAGGAGTTCGCTGGTGCGCCCGGACTGGCCCGTGTACTCGCATGGGATTTTGAGCGACTGCAGTTGCCCCTTGGCCTTGGCCCCGCGGGCATACACGGTGGTCTCGCGCAGCAGTTCCACCAGGTCATCGCGCAGCCCCGCGGTTTCGGCCACGGTCACCCACCGCTTGAGCCCGTACCCCGTGGTGATGACCACCGTCTCCGGGTGCGAGGCGAGAATGTCGCGGGTGGCGCTCAGAACGGCGTCGTCCTGGTCGCTGGGCACCAGCTTGAGCGCGGGAGCGTGCAGCACGCGGGCGCCCTGCCGTTCAAAGGCACCCGCTTGTTCTTCGGCGCGGCGGTGCGCGGTGATGGCCACGGTGCGGCCGGTCAACGGTGCGTTGGCGGAAGCGTTCATGCCTCCAGCGTACGAGCTGAGGGTGTCTGCGACGGCGAGTAGGCTTGGGCGCGTCCCCGATACTCTGAGGGGATTTTGCCGCCCACACCAGGAGTCACCCGCACATGTCCCTGACCGGTTTGCACACCGCGCTCACCGAGGACCGCACGTTCGCCAATATCTTTGCGCAGGCCTCGCGTCCGCCGGCCGAACGATCGAGCGAAACGATCATCAGCGCCCCGGACGGATTGCGCGCACCCATCCTGGCGCAGATCGTGGCGGGTCTCCACGACGACGCCGCCGGCTCACCAACCGGTGCCGCTCCCGTGACATTCGTGGTCACCGCGGCCGGCCGTGAGGCAGAGGATCTAGAGGCGGCACTGGCGTCCTACCTGCCGGCTGAGCAGGTCATGAACTTCCCCTCGTGGGAAACGTTGCCCC
>JAKDKI010000164.1 GCA_030453435.1 Kocuria sp. | reverse complement strand
ACCTGAGGGCCTGGTCGTGGTGGCCCAAGCGGATCTGGCCGAGCGTGGAGACCATGGCCATGCGACGTCGCCAGAGAACGGGGGAGTCTGCTAAGTCGTTGAGAATCGCAGCCGCCTTGTCTGTCGGCTGCACGAGTAGCCAGGGCCCCAACGTGTACGGAACCACTGTGTCCACGAGATCCCAATTGTTGAGGCGATCAGCCTTGGCCAGAAGCAGTTGGATGACGGCGTCCTTGTCGGCCCGAGAGGGCTTGAACAGCTCAACGAGCAGGATGGCGCCCAGCAGGCGCACCTCGTGAATCTCGTGATCGAGGAGGACAGCGGCGTCGTCCAAGGTGGCTTGCTTCCTAGCCTCCCTGGCCAGTGATCGGATGGCGGGAACTCGGACTCCTACGAACTGGTCACCTTCGCCGTAGCCGCCGGGCACCGCCTGGAGATACTTCGCCTTGGCTTGGGCGTCCCGTTGGTTGCCCATGCTGATGAGCGTCTCGATCAGTTTGGTGGGCAGATCGGCCGAGGGAATGTTCACGCAAAGGAGCGTAGCGGTTCCCCAGTTATCTGGAGTCAATTCCGCTTGAACCTTCCCTGTCCGAGCACATGGGAGAGCCGTTAGTGTGGCGTTATGGACGCTCAAATGCCGCACAACATCGAACAGGTTCGCGCCGCGATCGACAACATCGACGCGCAGCTGATCTCACTTCTCGCCGAGCGGCAGTCCTTCGTGACTCGCGCCGGAGAAGTCAAAGCCGGTCAGGGCATTCAGGACGCCCACGACCCTGAACGCGTGGAGTCGATTCTGCGAGCACGCCGCGAACAGGCACTCGATGCAGGCTTGGACCCTGAGGTTGCCGAGCGGATCTGGAAGGAACTCATCGCGGCATTTACCGACTACGAGCAGAACGCCGGGCGCTGAACGCAACTCCCTCCGGATCGTGCAGTCTTCTGCACGGTAAAGCCATCCCTGACTGTGGGCTGCAACCTGATCGACGGTAATGTCGAAAAGATCGAAGATCTTGGTCGCAACGTCTATCAGATTACGGTGGCCCAAAAAGGCGGGTCGTAGCGTCAATCAGAGTGCACCCGGGCTCAACCGCGGTCACCACCGGCAACGAAACCGCCCGGCCCACCCGCGCGAGGGAGCGCGAGGTGGCCGGGCGGCGTCGTCGTGAAGGCCGAACTCAGTGAGCGTGGGGCATGTCGTGACTCGGCAGGTCCCCGGGCTGGCCGGGCTGCTCGGGGCCGACTCGGAACGGGCGCATCATCTCGTTGTCCTCGTGCTCCAGCAGGTGACAGTGCCACATGTACTGGCCCGGGGTGGTGAAGCGCATGCGCAGCCGGATCATTTCGCCCGGGTAGACGAACACGGTGTCCTTGCGACCGGTTTCACCCGGCAGCAGCGGGGTCTCGGGTCCCATTTCCATGACGCCGGTGTCCCAGTTGTACCAAATCATGCGGCGCTCGAGGATCTCGAAAGCCGTCTCGTGAATGTGGATGGGGTGGGGTACGGGGGCGTCCTGGACCAGGTTGTAGATCTCCCAATCCTCCACGTCACCGGGCTGCGGGTTCTCCGTGACGGGATCACTCCACATGGTGTCCTGGATTTCCATTTTCCCGCCGGGTTCACCGTGCAGCACGCCCAGCATGGTGTGCGAGGCGTACGGTGCGGGATCCTCGTTGACGTTGTGGAAGCTCATGGTCGTGGCCAGGCGCCGCGTACGCACGGGCGCGGGGAGCTTGGGCTGAGGTTTCATCCTCAGATAGCGCCCCGGCGTGGACGTGTCGATACCCCAGTACGGAACCACGTCGAAGGCCATGACCTTGCCGGTGGTGTTCGGATCCGCCGGCGGGAACACCACGTCGCGCTCTTCGAACGGGTACAGCTTGACCCGCGGTTCCTCACCGTTCTCCGCGGGGCGACCTCCCGGGAAGAACGCATCGGGCCCCACGTTGCGCAGCGTGTAACGACCGGTGCGCACGTTGGTGAAGTCAACGAGCAGCTCGTTGCGCTCGGCCGGGGCCAGAATCACGCGGCCACGGCGCCAGCCCTCGAGCTGCATGATGTTGACCTTCTCGTCCAGGTAACCGCCGTCGTTGGCGACCTGCCACACCTCCACGCCCGGGATGCCCCGGAAATCCAGGTACAGGGTGCGCGAACCACACGCGTTCAGGAAACGCATGCGATAACGACGCCGCTCCACACGTTGGTAGGGCCACGTCTGGCCGTTGACCACCATGGTGTTACCGAAGAACTCGGGCACCCAGTTGGGCGGGATGCCCGGCTCCTCCGGGTAGAAGGGTCCCTGGTAGCCGTCGAAGAACGACCTGGAAGACGGGTAGAACAGGGAGCCGTCGTTGTTGAACGAACGGTCCTGAATGGCCAGGGCGAGGTCCGCACCGGGGTTCGGCGAGTTCTGTCCGTACACGTTGCTGGGGCCGGCTGGTGCGCGGGCGGTGCGTCCGGTGCGGGAATCCAGCACCTCGTACTCCAGACCGCGCATCAGGTAGAAGCTTGCAGCACCCGCGTAGACGGTGAGACGGGTGAGGCCCAGCGCGTGGTCGTGGAACCACAGGCTGGTGGCGCGGTTGGTGTTGGGGTAGGTCACCGTCTGGTGTCCCTCGCCCCAGTCCACGCCGGTTTCGCGGCGGTGCTTTTCCTTCAGGAAGTCCCACCACCGGCCGTACTTTGCGTGGCCAACGGGAATGTTATTGGCACGGGGAAGGTACCAGGCCTCCGAATAGCCGTCGGAGTGGTCCTTGACCGCCAACGCACCGTGCAAGTGGGTCACGATCGGGACCGGCCCGGTGTAGTCCGTGTACTGGGTTTCCGGGTCCGTGTACTTGTCCGGCGTGACATAACGGCGGCCCTCGAGCGTGGGCTTGATGTCCGTGCTGACGAGTCCCTCGTGACCGGGCTCCTGCGGCACGTTGGCCCAGTGCAGCGAGCGGTCCACGGCAAAGAGATGCGGCAGGTAACGGCCGTAGCGATCGACCAGTTCGTTGGTCCACTTGATCTGTACGGGCCGGTTCTGCAGCGCCGAGATACTCAGACCAGGTGACGTGAAAGCGGAATCGGAACCACCTGTCGGCCCATAGGCCCACACGGTGGTCTTGGGCATTCCGGTCGGAAGCATCTGCTGTGTCGTTTGTTTCATCGAGATCTCGTAGTAATCGGCCGTTCCGTACGGAGTGGACCGGGTGCCCTTACGAGGCAGGATCTGCGGAACCGTCAACCGGTTCACGAATTGCCGGATGTTCGTAGCGGGCAGGCTGCCTCCCGGAATCTCCGCGCCCACAGCTTCCGGCATACCGTTGGCGCCATACACGTAGAGCGCCAAACCACCGGCCGCGGTGGATTTGAAGAACAAGCGACGAGACAATTCCATGAGAAAGCCCCTCCCCAATCAGTGCTGTAGTTTCTCCCCCAGAATTGGCAGCGGATCAAACTGCCCACATGAATTTTAGGGTCTGGGGGACACGCAGAGCAGGGCCAGGGGAGCGCACATGTGGCCACAAAATGAGGGTGGCCAGGGGCTTTGAACTGTGCAGTCTGGACGATTCAACGAGGAGATTCCAATGTCGAAGAGCATCGCGACGAACTCAGAGTGGGAGATCAGCGAGTTCGACGTCCCCGGCTACCTGCGTGCCCTCGACGTCACCCCGGGGCCGCCGAGTTTAGTCCTTCTTGAGACGCTGCACCGCGCCCACGCGTTCACCTTTCCGTTCAGCAACGTGGAGGTGTTACTCGGCAATCATCCGGGCGTGAAGCCTGAGGCCGTGGGTGCCCAACTGGTCGAGCGGCGTCGTGGGGGCTACTGCTTCGAGCATTCCCAGCTGTTCGCCGCGGCACTGGAATCGCTGGGGTTCACGGCGCGGCGCGCACTCGGCCGCGTGCGGGCCTTGGAGAGCCCGCGCACGCACATGACGGTGCTCGTGGACGTCGACGGCGTTCGCTACCTGTGCGACCCCGGGTTCGGTTTCAGCGTGACCGGCCCGATTCCACTGGCGGAGGGGAGTGTGCGCCATGAAGGGGATCGTGAATTCTCAATCGCGCGGATTCAGGACGAGGGCTGGCCGCTCTGGGCCTTTCAGCGAGACGGCGAGATGGAGCACGTGCTGGACGAATCCACCGTGCACGCGGGGGACGTGCGCATGGGGCACCTGAAAACCTCCACGGACCCGGAATCGGTGTTCCTCAACCATCTGATGGTCATGAAGCACACGCCGGAGGGGCACGTGACGGTCACCGAAACGGGAACCACTGTGCGGGTGCCCGGGGCGCCCACGGTGCAGCACTCGTTGGAGCCGGAACAGGTGGTCGAGAAAGTGCGTGCCTTGGGAGTGAGAATCACGGATCAGGAAGCGGAGCGCTTGAGCGGGATCGTGGTCCAACTCCGTTACTGAAGGCCACCGGGCAGGCTACTGAGCGCCGTCGTCGAGCATGGGAACGGCCCCGCCCGTCACGCCGAGTGGCGCGTCGAACGGGGCCGTGTCTGTGAATCAGCGATAACTCACGGCGCTGAAATCACTGCCTGAGTCAGCGTTCGCGATCTTGGCTGAAGACACCCTTGGTCCGGGAAATCCGGTAGTCGATGCGGTTGTCCACGTACTCCTCGAACTCGGGACTGTGCGTGATGTCGCCGGTGATGCCTTGGCGCACCTCGCTGAGCGCGAGTTCGCGGCGGCGTGCCTCGAGCTCGCGGGTGTCCTTGGAGAGTCCGCGCACGGTGGCCACGCACATCAGGATCATGACCACGCTGAACGGAAGCGCGGTGATCAAAGAACCCGCTTGAAGCGCCGTCAGACCGCCCGCGAGGAGCAGGCCGATGGCCAGCAGGCCCTCGACAATGGCCCACAGAGCACGGGACCACGACGGCGGGTTCGGGTGGCCACCCGAGGCCAGCATGTCCACGACCAGCGATCCGGAGTCGGACGAGGTGATGAAGAAGATGGCCACCAGCAGGATGGCTGCCACGGAGAGAATCGAACCCAGCGGCAGATCGGAGAGGACCTGGAACAGGGCCGCCTCCGCGCCAACGGAACCGTCCTGCACCATGTCGCCTTCGCCGAAGAACTGGCGGAACAAACCGGAACCGCCCATGACGGCGAACCAGAGAAAGCCCACCAGGGTGGGGACCAGGAGTACACCGGCAATGAACTGACGAACGGTGCGGCCTCGCGATATGCGGGCGATGAACACACCCACGAACGGGGACCAAGCGATCCACCAGCCCCAGTAGAAGAGGGTCCAGCTGGAGTACCAGGACGTGGCATCTTCGGTACGCGTGTAGGCGCCCACGTCAAAGGTCATGTTCATGATGTTGGCCAGGTAGGTGCCCAGGGACTGGACGAAGTTGTCCAGCAAGAACACCGTGGGGCCGAGCAGGAGAACCGCGATCAGAAGGATTCCTGCCAACGACAGGTTCGCGTTGGAGAGCCAACGGATGCCCTTGCCCAGACCGGACAGAACGGAAATCAGCGCCAAGAATGTGATCACGATGATCAGGATGACCAACAGGGTGTTGTCCACACTGTCCACGATTCCGATGGACTGCATGCCCGTGGAGATCTGCTGAACACCCAGGCCCAGCGA
>JAKDKI010000163.1 GCA_030453435.1 Kocuria sp. | reverse complement strand
TCAACTAGTACGGACGTTGCTTCAAGACTAGTGCGCCAAGAGTGAGGACTCAAACACATGTTCGATTTTTCTCTCGACAAGGTTCGTACACCCGTGCTAGAACTTAACGCAGATATTCGAAAACGTGTTCTAACGCCGGGGAAAGGGTTCGAACACCCTGCCGCTTCATCCCGCGGTCACCGGAAAGATCACCAGGAGGTTGCCATGACCACACATATCTTGCCCGCCAGCGCTCGATCCATCACCCGCGCACCCAAGCTCAATTTGACCCGCCGCGGACGGTTTGTCTTCATCGGGCTGCCGCTCATCACGGGTGCCGCCGCACTGTTGGTGGTCGCGGTCATTTTCCTACTGCCGTCCACTGTCCAGGCCAACACCGATCCCATGAGTGAGCCGGTGACCCACTCCGTCACCGTTCAATCTGACCAGTCCCTGTGGGAGATCGCCTATGCGGCTGACCCGCAGCGCGATACTCGCGAGGTCATGGATGACATCGTCGAGCTCAACGGATTGGCGTCATCTGAGCTTTCCGCCGGTCAGTTGTTGGAGATCCCCGCACCCTGAATCGTGGGAAGTACTGCCCGGCGCTTAAGCTAGGGGAGTGAGCCACAATCTCGATCGCCTAGAAGCCCTGCCCCTGCGTGAGAATCTGCGGGGCATGTCCCCGTACGGAGCACCCCAACTGGATGTTGCGGTTGCCCTGAACACGAACGAGAACACCCATCCCGTCCCGCAACCTGTGGTGGATGCCATCACGCAACGCGTGTCCCAGGCCGCAGGACAGCTCAATCGTTACCCGGATCGCGAGTTCACTGAACTTCGCACTGCCTTGGCTTCCTATTTGGGCCACGATCTCGAGGCGGACAACCTCTGGGCCGCCAACGGATCCAACGAGATCCTGCAGCAAATCTTGCAGACTTTCGGTGGGCCCGGCCGTTCCGTTCTGACCTTCGTGCCGACGTATTCGATGTACCCCCTGCTCGCGTCCGGAACCGGGACCGAATTCATTGCGGGTCAGCGCGCAGATGATTTCACGTTGACTGCGGAGTCCGCCGCAGCCCAGGTCCGAGAGCACCGGCCGAACGTGGTGTTCCTGTGTTCACCCAATAACCCCACGGGTACTGCCCTGGGCCTGGATGTCGTCGAGGCAGTATACGAGGCCGCGGAAGAATCCAACTCCATGGTCATCGTCGATGAGGCGTACGCGGAATTCGCTCGCTTCGGTACACCATTCGCGCTGACGTTGCTCCAGGGGCGCCCCCGGCTGATCGTCACCCGCACCATGAGTAAAGCTTTTGCGCTGGCCGGTGCCCGACTGGGGTATTTCGCTGCCGCCCCCGAAGTCACGGACGCCATTCGCCTGGTCCGTTTGCCGTACCACTTGTCCGCGGTCAGCCAAGCCACAGCGCTTGCTGCGCTCGAGCACAGCGATGTCCTATTGAGCACCGTGGAAGACATCAAGATGCAGCGGGACCGCATTGTTGACGATCTCAAGCGCATGGGCCTCGAACCCGCGGAGTCCGATTCCAACTTCGTGTTCTTCGGAGGCATGGCGGATGCCCAGCACATGTGGCAGAGCCTTCTGGATCAGGGCGTGCTGGTGCGTGATGTCGGTATCCCGGGCCACTTGCGCGTGACCGCGGGCACGGAGGATGAGACCACCGCGTTCCTCTCCGCCGTGGAGAACTACCTGCAGCAGAAATGACCCGCGGGTAAGTCACCTGTCCGTCACCGAGCGGGCCCATCAGGTCCGCCTACTAAACTGGAGAGCGCCGCTGTATCCGGTAGGCGCTTGCAGAATTCGAGGAGTCACACCCCGTTATGTCCCCAACCAACTCACCTCGTACGGCCGTGGTGGAACGCGTGACCAGCGAATCCACCGTGCGCGTGGAACTGAACCTGGACGGCACCGGCCAGTCCAATATCGAGACCACGGTGCCTTTCTACAACCACATGTTGACGGCGCTGTCCAAGCACTCTCTGATCGACCTCAACGTGCAGGCTCACGGGGACACCGACATCGATGTGCATCACACCGTGGAGGACACCGCCATTGTGCTCGGAGATGCGTTTCTCAAGGCCCTTGGCGACAAGCGGGGTATCCGTCGCTTCGGTCAGGCCACCATTCCGTTGGACGAGGCGCTGGCCTCGGCGGTCGTCGACGTCTCCGGTCGCCCGTACGTGGTGCACACCGGCGAGCCCGAAGGCCAGCAGTACCACTTGATCGGCGGTCACTTCACCGGTTCCATGACCCGCCACGTGTTCGAGTCCTTCGCCTACCACGCCCAGTTGTGCCTGCACATTGACGTGATCCGCGGTCGGGACCCGCACCATATCGTGGAAGCACAGTTCAAGGCCCTGGCACGTGCGTTGCGCGAGGCCGTTGAACCCGATGCCCGCATGGCAAATGCCATCCCGTCCACCAAGGGAGCTTTGTGAACCCCGGTAATGAACAGGTGACCGAGACGGAACAGGCCCCGTGTGTCGTCGTTCTCGATTACGGTGCCGGCAATGTGCATTCGGCCGTGCGAGCGCTGGAAGCCGCAGGGGCTCGCGTGAAGCTCAGCGCCGACTCCGATGACGTCATGGACGCTGATGGGCTGGTGGTCCCCGGTGTGGGTGCGTTTGCCGCCGTGATGGACGGCCTCCGGTCGGTTCAGGCTCCTCGTCTCATTGACCGTCGGTTGAGTGGCGGCCGTCCCGTCCTGGGCATTTGCGTGGGTTTGCAGGTCATGTTCGATGAGGGCGTCGAGCACGGTGAGCGTTCCGAGGGCCTGGCCCAGTGGCCCGGAACGGTGGAACGGTTGAACGCCCCGGTGGTTCCCCATATGGGGTGGAACACCGTGGAACCGCCCCAGGACTCGGTCCTCTTCAAAGGCATCGAGAGTGAGCGCTTCTACTTTGTGCACTCGTACGGCGTGCAGGACTGGAATTTCGATCAGACCATCGATCGGATGAAGGCACCAGGTGTCACGTGGTCCGAACACGGCGGCCGGTTCGTGGCGGCGGTGGAGAACGGCGCCCTGTGCGCTACACAGTTCCACCCGGAGAAATCCTCGGCGGCCGGCATCGCTCTGCTGCGCAACTGGTTGGGAACGCTGCCGCGCACCGGTCGCATGGCAGACCGTATGCCCGAGCATGGTGCGGAGGTCGAGAAATGACATTCGCCATGTTGACCATGGTGCTGGGCGCGTTTTTCGCCGGTGGTGCCTTTTCCTTCAAGCAGCAGAAGAAACCTCTGTGGTCGGTGCTGCTCCTGACGGCCATCGCTCTGGCGCTGATCATTTACGGCGGATATTCCTGGATCACGTCCCTGTAGTGTCCTCGCCACAGCGTGGGCTGCGGCATCAAATCGTTGAAATCCATTGAGCGGTATTGACCGCCGGTAAGGAGAACCATGTCTCAGGAGTCCACCCCCCGTTTGGAACTGTTGCCCGCGGTTGACGTGCAGGACGGCCAGGCCGTGCGCCTCGTTCAAGGTGAGGCCGGTTCGGAAACCGGGTACGGCGATCCGGTGGAGGCCGCGCTCATGTGGCAGGAAGCCGGGGCGGAATGGTTGCACCTGGTCGACCTCGATGCGGCGTTCGGCCGCGGCGACAACATCAACGTGCTGCGTCGTGTGGCTGAGCGGATCGATATGAAGATCGAGATGTCCGGTGGCATCCGTGACGATGAATCCCTCGAGCGGGTTCTCTCCCTTAACCCTGCGCGGATCAACTTGGGCACTGCCGCGCTCGAGAACCCCGAATGGACCCAGCGCGTTATTGCGGAACATGGTGATGTGATTGCCGTGGGCCTGGACGTTCGCGGCACCACTCTGGCCGCCCGCGGTTGGACCAAGGAAGGCGGCGATCTCTGGGAGGTTCTGGACCGCCTCGAAGCCGATGGTTGCTCCCGCTACGTGGTCACGGATGTCACCAAGGACGGCACGCTCAAGGGTCCCAACGTCGAGTTGCTGGCCGAGGTGGCCCGCCGCACGGACAAGCCGGTGGTGGCTTCGGGGGGCATTTCCTCGCTCGACGACATTGCCGCCTTGCGCGAGCTCGTGTCCGTGGGCGTTGAGGGCGCAATCGTGGGCAAGGCGCTCTACGCCGGCAAGTTCACTCTGCCCGAGGCCCTCGACGTGGCCGGTCGCCCGAATGCCTGATAGCTCCGCTCACCGTCCGCTGCCCGGGCACATTGCCGCGCAATTGCGCTCTGCCGGTGGCAGCGAAGACACCGGTGGCCAGGCGTGGGAGGGTCGCAACCTGGGGGAGGGCACCAGTCACACGCACCTCTTCCCCGACGACGACGGCGCCGCGGCACCAGGGATTACCTCCGCCCTGGCGGCGTGGCGAGAAAGGCGTGCCTCCGAAACGGATGTCGTTGCTGCATTGCCCGGCATCAGGGTGTTTGTCCCGATTGTTGCCGAAGTCACCCAATCCGAGATCACCGAACAGGGATTGGTGGCCGACAAGGAAGCGGATATGGCCCTGGTGAGCCTGAAGACCGCCGACGGCCGCAAGGCCCTCCCTGTGTTCACCGCGGTCGATGAATTGTCCGCGTGGAACTCTGAGGCGCGCCCCGTTGCGGTCGATATTCGGAAGGCTGCGCTGTCCGCAGTCCAGGACGGTTCCGATCTGCTGGTGGTCGACCCGGCCTCGGACCCGGCCTTCGTAGTTCGCCGCCCGGCCATGTGGTGCGTGGCGAAAGGTACTGAATGGACGCCGTCGTACGCGGACCTATCCGTGGACGACGCCGTCCTGCACGCCGCCCTGGGATTGGATCATGTCGTGTCCGCGCGAACCGAACCAGGTCCCGGGATCCATGGCCAACGTTCGGACGGCACAGTGTTGAACGGCGGAGCCACAGGTCCCGAACTCGTGATCGTCTTGCAACTGACTCCCGGCCTGACCCAAGAAATAGTTCAGGCCACGATCGGCCAGTACCAGCAGAAGCTGGTGACCGAGCCGATCATGGCCGAAAACGTGGATTCGTTGGGGCTGCGGCTGACCGCTTAGCCGAACACCGGGCCGGTGAACTTCTCACCGGGTCCGGCACCGGGAGCATCCGGGAACGGGGAGGCCTCCCGGAAGGCCAACTGCAAGGACTTGAGTCCGTCCCGCAGGGGCGCCGCGTGTTGCGAACCGATTTCCGGGGCGGCAGCGGTGACATAACCGGCGAGAGCAGTAATGAGCTTGCGGGCCTCGTCCAGGTCCTTGAGTTCCTCGGCGTCGTCGCCGGCGGCCAGACCGCACTTCACGGCCGCGGCGCTCATGAGGTGAACCGCGGCGGTCGTGATGACCTCGACCGCAGGAACCTCCGCGATGTCGCGCATCTGCTCGTTGACCGCCTCGACGGTCTCGTCGGTGGCCCCGTGTGCGTCGTGGCCCTGGGTGTTGTCATCGAATTCGAAGCGCTCGTTGCGCGGTGCATCGGTCATGGGTCTACTCTAAATCAGACACACGACACCACCGCGCGGCTGCTCGCTGACCCCAGGGAGGCGAGGATCACTCTCGTGGTTCGCGCTGAGCGCCGGGCATGCGCTAAACTATTGGGCAGTGTGCAAGTGGAGGTGTCTCCCACCCGTGTCCGCCCGCGTCAAACCGGGTTGCAGGACTCCGGGTCAGTGAC
>JAKDKI010000162.1 GCA_030453435.1 Kocuria sp. | reverse complement strand
AGCACTCCTTCAACGCCTCGACCTTCACCGGCCGCGTGATCACCTCGACCCTGGCAGACCTGCACTCGGCCGTGGTCGGAGCCATCGGCGCCCTCAAGGGCCCGTTGCACGGTGGCGCGAACGAGGCCGTCATGCACACCTTCGAGGAACTGGGCATCCGCAAGGATGAGTCCTCCGAAGAGGCCGAGAAGCGCTCCAAGGAATGGATGGACAAGGCGCTGGCCGAGAAGAAGAAGGTCATGGGCTTCGGTCACCGCGTGTACAAGCACGGTGACTCGCGCGTACCGACCATGCAGGACGCACTGTTCCGCATGCTCGAGTACTACGATCGCCCGGAAATCCTGGGTCTGTACAACGGTCTGGCCAAGTCCATGGACGAAGCCAAGTCCATCAAGCCCAACCTGGACTACCCCGCCGGTCCCACGTACTGGCTCATGGGCTTCGACATTCCCACGTTCACGCCCATCTTCGTGTGCGCCCGCATCACCGGCTGGACCGCACACATCATGGAACAGCGGGCAGCCAACTCGCTGATCCGACCGCTGTCCGAGTACGACGGACCGGAAGAACGGCACCTGGACTAAGCGCCCACCCGCGCCCAGGTACACAGAAGTCCCCGGGATTCACGCCATGACCGTGAGTCCCGGGGACGTTTCTCTGTCGCGGACCGGCTGGCATCGTCAAGCCGGGTGTCCACGCGCCGGCATCTAGGAGACGGGTTTCAGCGCCGCGCTCGTGAGCACCAGTTCTTCCCCACGGTCTATGAGGTAAGTGGCGGTCTCCTCGTCCGTGGCGGTCTGCAGGGCATCAATGTCGTCTGCTTGGTAGACATCCATTTTTTCCACGGTGCCGGTGATTTCGACCTCGTCACCGGGATTGAGCTCTTCCGGCAACTCATCGGTCATCACAATGGTGTCTTCCTCCCCCACCGTGAACACTCCGTCCGGGAGAACATGCTGGATTTCGTGAGTGATGGTCATGCTCTCACCCACCAGCTCTTCGGTGGGAATATTCGATTGATCCGCTTCGGTGACATCAGATTCAGGAGTACACGCTGTGAGAGAACTCGCAAGGACCAAACCCGTAATTCCGGCTGTTATTGCGCGTCGCTTGTGAATCATGATGATCTCCTCGTTCTCTCGAACATGTGTGGTATTTCCAGTTTGACAGTAACCTGACATTTTGCCGTGCTCAATGGGAGGCGGCATGTTCCTACTGTTCCTCAACGGGACCTGAACTCGGTGTCGCGTCCTTGGACGCCTGCTCCACGGAGTGGTCACGTAGAAAATAGGCCCCCAAAGAACCCGCAAGGGTTGCGAAGACCGCCACTGAATACATGGCAAGCAGCACGTGCAGGATCTGGGAGAAGCCGTCACTCGTGGTCAACCCACTGCCCGTGATCGTCGTGAGTGCTGCCTCATACAGGGCTTTCGAATAATCAGTGTGCGAACCCACCGCATACAACAACTGGCTGGAAGCCAGAACCACGACTGCCGTGACAGCAGCGACCCAACCGATTCTGTTGGATAGCAGCTTTCCTGCGGAACGCGATCCCCGCACACTCGCGGAAACGATCCCTCCCACGCGGGCCACGCGTGTGAGGCGCAACAGTCGCAGTGTCTGCAAAGCCCGAAAGAATCGTAGGAAGGGAATGAGCAGGAAAATGACCTGCCACCAGTTTCGTTTCCAGAACGCCGCTTGGAATTCTGCGATATAGGCGCGAAGCAGGAACTCGGCCACGAAGATCACCCAGAATACCCACCCCACAACGTTTAGGGTCCTGGTCCAGCCTGGATCCTGGACGAGAAGCTGGCCGAGTACAACGAATAGGAAGATCACACCCAAAATGCCCATGGGTCTGTCGAGTTTTGCCGCCAGAACTTCTGCCGCGGCCATCTCCTCGGCCTGGCTTCCTTCCGCAGGGGCGGCTCGAACGCTCCTCATCGTCGCCCCGTGTGGCGGACGTCTTCCAATGCAGACCCGTTACCGTACTGGCTTGAGGAGATCACGCTGAAGGTACCGTTCGTTTCTAGAATTACCGCCCTGACATCGTTCAGGTCACCAATCCCCTGCATGCGCACGGCCTGCCGAACTTCAGATTCCGCGAGCCGATGTTCTTTCATGGAGTCCGGGAGGAATTTCCCGTCTGCCAGCAGCAGCGCGGGCTGAGTGGTCAACAGGTTTCGCAACCACGGCAACCTCGAAGAACTCCAGGCAACAACGAACTGCAATCCGGCCAGTAGGATCAGCGCTGTCAGGCCTTCTAGCCACGAAACGGACGAACTCAGGAGAATGGTGGCCAGGGTCGAGCCCAGGGCTACTGTGACGACGAAGTCGAATGCGTTGAGTTGGCTGAGTGTGCGCTTCCCCGTGGCTCTAAGAATGAGAACGAGGGTGCCGTATGAGGCTGCTCCGACCAGGAGCACTCGGCCAATGGCATCCCAAGAATCGATCCACAAGAGGCTGTTCCTCCGATCCGCTGTCGAACGAGGTTCGAGTGACTGACATGACTACGGAGGTTCACGCTACCCGCAGTCGTGAGGCGGTCCGGTCATCAGTAGCGCGGGGCTTTGGGCAGACCCAGGTAGCTCTCCAGAGTGCTGTAACCGTTGTTCTTCACGCTGTTGGACGTGGGCGTTCCCACGTAGCGCAGGTGCCAGGGTTCGTAGGCGTAGCCGTGAGTTCCGGTGTATCCGTTGGGATACCGCACCACAAAGCCGTATTTGTGGCCGTTAGCGGCCACCCAGCGTCCCTGGGGCGTGTTACCGAAGCAGGCCTGCAGTCCGCACACCGCGCCCGGGGCGCCCACGTCGATGGCCAGACCGGTCTGGTGCTCGGAGTATCCGGGGCGGGCCGAAATGGTATCCGCGGTGGCTTGTCCGTACATGTTCACGTAGTTCCAGTAGAGACTGTTCTGCGTGCCGTAGGAACGGTAGCCGCTGACGGGCACGAGAGTAACGCCCTGGCTGGCCGCTGCCTTGCTCATGCGCTGGTAAGCAGCAGCGGCGTCACTGCGCAGCAACACCCCGGCGCCCACATTCTGCAGGGGGCCGGGAGCATAAGCCCGGGGGTTCAGGGGACGTTTCTTGTTCACGATCACGGACGAGCTGGCGGCACGGTCGATGTCTCGACTGACCGTGGTGCCCTTGCCCTTGGTCCATCGGATGGTGCCACGCTGATAGTGGACCACGCATGAATTGCCGCTGCAGGTTTCACGGGTCTTGGGATACCCCAGGTTTCCATGCTCAGAGCCTTCGACTCTCCAACGCTGCAGAATGCCGCCTCGTTGGGCGCGACCACCGGTACTCGGGGACCAGTGAATGGTGCCGCCCTGGTACTGGCGGTAGCATCCGCCGTCGCGATACCCGCAGCGCTCGGAAGATGTGGCTTTACCCAGCCAACTGTTGGAGCCGCCCAGCGAACGGTACTCGTTGTCGATCCCGGCTCCGGCCATGGCCGGAGCGGTTCCCAACATGGAGAAGACCAATGCCAGGAGTGCGGAGAAAAGGACCGTTCGGGATATCTGTTTGCGCGGCATGCTCCCAGGGTAGCCCCGGCGTGGCGTCGGGGACCCGAAATCACGTTTAAATTTCGGCACGAATCGCCAGGTGACACGGGACGCGAAGGACAGGACAGGTCAATGAGCTCGCGGGTGCGCCGTCGCATACACCTCACGCAGCGATTCCACAGACACCTTGGTGTAGATCTGCGTGGTGGCCAGGGACGCGTGTCCCAGCAGTTCTTGGACCACACGTAGATCCGCCCCGCCCTCCAGCAAATGGGTTGCGAAAGAATGCCGCAGGGTGTGAGGTGTGACGTCCTGGTCCAGTTGAGCGAGCTCGGCGGCGTCCTTGACCATGGTCCACGCCGTCTGGCGGGAAATCCGGCCACCCCGGGCATTCAGGAAAACGGCCGGGGTCCCCTTGCCATGGCGGGACAGCTCCGGTCGCGCGCGCACCAGGTACTGATCGAGTGCTTTCTTCGCGTAGGAGCCCACCGGAACCATGCGGTGTTTATTGCCCTTGCCCAGTAGTCGGACGAATGACAGTTCCGAGTCCTGAAGACCCGCCAGATCGTCCACGTCCAGGGCGACCGCTTCCGAGATGCGTGCGCCGGTCGCGTAAAGCAGCTCCAAGAAAGCCCGCGCACGCAGGCCCGCGGGAGACTCCGGATCCGGTGCAGAGAGAATCTTTTCCACGCTGTCCAGGCCGATGGCCTTGGGCAGGCGCTGCGGCGGCGTCGGCGGGCTGACTCGCGAGGCAACATCCACCTGGCACAGACCCTCCGCGACCCAGAACGCATGGGCGCCCCGCACTGCGGCCAGAACCCGAGCTGTACTGCGGGTGCTCAGCGCCGGGTGCTCCGGCGATCCCTCGTGGAGGAGCCGCACAAAGGAACGGACGTGCTCTGTGGATATGTCAGCGGGCGTGGACACCGCGTCGTGCTCGGTGTCAGCCGCAGCGCCGCCCAGGAACTCCTGATAGCGCGTGAGGTCCCGGCGATAAGCGGCCAGAGTGTTCGCGGCCAGCCCCCGCTCGACGGTCAAATGGTCGAGGTAGCGATGAACGGCGCGTTCCAGAGGGGTTGGGGCGGAAGAACCTGTCACCGGAAATTCGGGTGACCCGGCCAGGGGCCATCGACCGGTCGGAGCGATGTCCAATCCTGTCCCCGTGCGGCATGGGCCGCCAAAATGCCGAGAACCGCGGCGGGAGAATTGATCTGCCCCGCGAGGGCGGCGGCCACGGCATCGTCAAGATCGGCGAAGCGCGCGAAAATCTCCGCTTCCTCCCCGTCGCGTTCGTGCCGGTCCGCCTCGGGCACCTCGTGAAGGCCGCGGGCCAAGAAGATGCGGTTGGCCTCCGAGGACGAACCGGGTGAATTGTGGAAGTCAACCAGCACGTGCCAGTCATCGGCCGTCATGTCCGCTTCCTCGGCAAGCTCCCGCTGGGCAGCGGCGTGGGGCGCTTCCCCATCTACATCCAGCAAACCGGCGGGGATCTCCCACATGCGCATGCCCACGGGGTGACGGTACTGATTGATGAGCAGAACCCGGTCATGCTCGTCTAGCGCGACGATGGAGACCGCCCCGGGGTGGGTGATGAAGTCTCGTTTCAGCGTCGAGTCTTCATCACCCAGTCGGAACTCATCGCGTTGAACGTCCCAGATGAATCCTTCGTACACGGTGTCCGATGCCACCACCTTGTGGGGATCCATCGTGTCTTTCAGGTCTGCTCGGCTCACGCGCGAGAGTTCCATGCGAACCTCCGGGTTGCTCGGTTACTTACTGACCAGGGCCTTTACTGGCCGCTCAGGGTCTCACGACGGGACAGGGCCGCCTTGATGAGACCGTCGAACAGCGGGTGCGGGCGGGTCGGACGGGAGCCGTATTCCGGGTGAGCCTGTGTGGCCACGTAGTACGGGTGCTCGCTGCGGGGCAGTTCTACGAACTCCACGAGCTGGCCGTCCGGGGACGTTCCGGACATCACCAGACCACCCTGGGTCAATGCATCGCGGTAGGCATTGTTGACCTCGTAGCGGTGACGGTGGCGCTCGGAGACCTCCAGGCTGCCGTAAGTCTCGGCGACCACAGAGCCCTCCGCGAGCTTGGCCGGGTAGGAGCCCAGGCGCATGGTGCCGCCCAGATCGCCGGCACCCTCAACGAACTGCTTCTGTTCCTCCATGGTGGCGATCACCGGGGTGTCGGTCTCGGGATCGAACTCGGT
>JAKDKI010000161.1 GCA_030453435.1 Kocuria sp. | reverse complement strand
GCGTGGTCGGTGGCGATGTGCACGCGCATGAGCGGGGATTCTCCTGGATCAGGTGCGGTACCGGGCGGGTGTTCTCCCGGGTATCCGCCGAGGGCAATCTGACACTCACCACCGTACCGTGGGCCCCGGAAATCGCCCTGATCAGAGGGATCACAGCCCGCGCCGTGTGATCCTGGCCGCAGACTGCCATAATGGCTAGATGCTCGCGCGCTTAGGGCGCGCACGCCCCCAGCTGTCGAGGAGAGGATCACTCACGTGCCCGGAATCAATTTGACCCGAGAGGAAGCCGTCCAACGGGCGGAGACTGTATCGGTCGATTCCTATGATGTGGTCCTGGATCTTACGGATAATCCGGAGACTTTTGCGGCGCGCACCACGGTTCGTTTCGCGGCCACGCCCGGTGCGAACACGTTCATTGACGCGATCACCGCATCAATGGAATCGGTGACCCTCAATGGGAAACAGCTGGATCCGGCGAAGGTCAGCGACGGCGTGCGCATCCAACTCCCCGATCTCGCGGAAACCAACGAACTGGTCGTGGAATCCCGCATGTCCTACATGAACACCGGCGAAGGTCTGCACCGCTTTGTGGACCCGGTGGACAACGAGGTGTACCTCTACACCCAGTTCGAGGTCGCCGATGCCCGCCGAATGTTCCCGGTGTTCGAGCAGCCCGACTTGAAGGCCACCTTCCGTTTTGACGTGACCGCCCCGGATCACTGGGCCGTGGTCTCAAATCAGCCCACCCCGGAGCCGGTAGCGGTGAGCGAGGGCGTGGCCCGCTGGACGTTCTCCCCCACTCCCGTGATGTCCTGCTACATCACAGCATTGATTGCCGGACCGTACGTGTCCATCACTGATTCGCTGACATCCTCGGACGGCCGCACCATCGATTTGGGTCTGTACTCACGCAAGTCGCTGTCTGAATACGTTGACGCTGACGAAATGTTCGGAGTCACCAAGCAGGGCTTCGAGTTCTTCGAATCGCAGTTCGGAGTTCCCTACCCGTTCGAGAAGTACGATCAGCTGTTCGTCCCGCAGTTCAACGCCGGCGCCATGGAGAACGCCGGCGCAGTGACCTTCGTGGAGCAGTACATCTTCCGTTCCAAGCCGTCCCAGGCCCGCGTGGAACGCCGCGCCATCACCGTATTGCACGAGCTGGCCCACATGTGGTTCGGCGATCTGGTGACCATGCGCTGGTGGAACGACCTGTGGCTCAACGAGTCCTTTGCGGAATACATGTCCACGCTCGCGTGCGCCCAGAACACCAAATACACCAACGCGTGGACCACGTTCGTGGCCGGCGAGAAGTCCTGGGGTTACGAACAGGATCAGCTGCCCACCACGCACCCCATCAAGGCCGAGATCCGCGATCTCGAGGACGTGCTGGTCAACTTCGACGGCATCACCTACGCCAAGGGCGCGTCCGTGCTCAAGCAGCTGGTCGCCTGGGTCGGCCAGGAAGAGTTCATGGCCGGCCTCAACGCGTACTTCGGCAAGCACGCGTGGGCCAATACCGAACTCTCGGATCTCATGGTCGAGCTCGAGGCCGCAAGCGGTCGCGACCTCACCGACTGGACCGAGCACTGGCTCGAGACGGCCGGGGTCAACACCCTGATCCCGCACGTTGAGGCGGACCAGGACGGTGTGATCACCTCGTTCGCGATAGAGCAGATCGGTCAGGAGGGCCACCCGACACTGCGCCCGCATCGCTTGGCCGTTGGATTCTACGATCACGACGACGCCGCCAACAGTCTGGTTCGCACGCACCGCGTCGAACTGGACGTGGACGGCGAACGCACCGAGGTGCCCGAGCTCGTGGGCCGTGAGCGCCCGGACCTGGTGCTGCTCAATGACGATGACCTGGCCTATGCCAAGATCCGCCTGGACGAGTGCTCTCAGGACACGGCCTCGAATCACCTGGCTGATTTCGAAGAGTCCCTGCCCAGGTCGCTCGTGTGGGGTGCCGCTTGGGATTCCGTGCACGACGGTGTTTCCCCGGCCCGCGAGTACGTCCAGTTGGTTCTGGCCAACATCGGCCGAGAGACGGATTCCACCGCGGTCCAGGTTCAGTTACGGCAGTTGGACACTGTGCTCGATTACTACCTGGCGCCGGAGGACGCGGACGAGATCCGCGCCGACTCCGCAGCGTCGATCTGGAAGTTGGTGGAAGCTTCCGCCCCGGGATCGGATCACCAGTGGCAGTTCTTCCGTGCCTTTGCCCGCCGTGCGGTGACCTCCGAGCAGTTCGATCAGCTCGATGCCTTCGATCGCGGCGAGAACATCCCCACCGGTGTGGAGATGGACACCGACACCCGCTGGGTGGTGCTGATCGCCCTCATCGCCGCAGGTCGACGCAACGAATCGGACATCGACGCCGCCCTGGCCAAGGACAACACGGAAACCGGTGCCATTGCGGCGGCCACGGCCCGCGCCGCGATTCCCACGCCCGAGGCCAAGGCTGCCGCGTGGCAACAGATCGTGGTGGACGGCTCGCTGCCCAATTCGCAACAGCAGGCCGCTATCGCGGGATTCTTCCGCGCCCATGACCAGGAACTCGTAACCCCGTACGCGGACAAGTACTTCGAGGCGGTCACCGACGTGTGGACCACCCGCACGCATGAGCTGTCCCAGCAGATTGCGGCCGGTCTGTTCCCGCGACTGGCAGCGCAGGCAACCGTCGACGACGCTCAGCGGTTCCTGGACCGGCTGGGTTCCGAGCACAACGGGCTACGCCGGATCGTATTGGAGCGTCAGGATGCCATCCGCCGAGCCGTGGCGGCCCAGTCGGTCGATGCAGCCGCAGCAAAGGAGACCCCGTCCACATGAGTGATTCCCAACAACCTCCCCTCAACCCCCAGGCCGGGCCGCCCGAAGGGCGCCGCACGTTCACTTTGGGCGCCGTGGGTTCCCGTTCCGCGGCCCAGTCCGTGACGCAGCCCCCGCAGCAAGTGGGTGACGCACGAGAGGCGGCCGAAGCGGCGTCGTCGGATTCGTTCTACGCGCAGGTGGGCGGACACGAGACGTTCACCAAGCTCACCCGGGAGTTCTATCAGCGCGTGGCCCAGGATGAGGATTTCAAGGCCATGTATCCCGAAGAGGATCTGGGGCCGGCCGAACGCCGCCTGCGGATGTTCTTGGAGCAGTACTGGGGCGGGCCCACCACCTATTCGGAGGAACGCGGGCATCCGCGGCTGCGCATGCGACACGCGCCGTTCCCCGTGGACACGTGGGCGCGCGAAACATGGCTCAAGCACATGCGCGCCGCCATGGACACCCTGGAGCTGTCCCCGCTGCACGACGGCATTATGTGGGATTACTTCGACCGTGCGGCTCACGCCATGGTGAACCGGCCGGGCTGACCGGCGCTGGTCGAGCTACGCAGAACAACAAGACGGCAGGGCTGGTGCACGCACCGGCCCTGCCGTCTTGTCCGAGAAGCTCTTTAGCGTTGGCCGTTCTTGACCACCACGTGACCGGCCTCTGTCGAGAGCCTCAGCCACTGCCCGGTTTGTTCGGCCGCAACAGCCACCTCGAATTCCGAGGGCGGGATGAAGCCGAGCACGTCCAGTCCGAAGGCCGCGCCGTCCGGGATGTCAGGAACCTCCATGGGGCCCCATCCGGAGCTGGCACCCCAGATTTCTGAGCGCACCTTGGACACAATGGCGGCCCCGGAATCGTTGGGCACGGCGTCCGCGACTTTCTGGATACCGGCACGGGCCACATCGCGCACGTGGTGCGCGGACACAACGCCGCGTTTCGTCCACCCCCCGCGCGGTGCAACCATGCCCGCCCACGGTGCGGCAACCTCCTGCGGAGGTGCGCTGATATGCACTGGCTCGCTCCCGAGTGCGGGATCCGACAAAGAGAACCGCGCCAACCTGTCGAGAATGGCCGAAACGGGAACCGTGAGATCAAGGTCCGTTGGATGGGCCAGGGACATCGCCCGCAATCCGAGCACCACCGGCGAGGGGTCAAGGATATTTGTTGGATAGATGACCGGAACCCACGTGGCCAGGGCATGACCGAAGCCTTGCAGTCGTACGGCAGCGTTCGCGTCCAGACTGCGGGCGCGACTCAGCAGCGTTGCCAGGTCAGAGGCTTCCGCTGGGCCGGCAAGTGAAATGCCGGGGGTCGGTGCACCCCCAGGGTGTGTCATCGTTCGTCGAGCTCCTTGACCTCGTCTGCCAGGGCGTCCAAGAGGGCCCTGTGATCGTCTGAGAGTTTCTGACTCTTGCCCGTCTCCGGGTCCATTAAGACCATCACGGATTCCCCTTCCGCGTAAACAGATGAGGCGTCCTCTTCTTGCAAGCGGTAAGAAATCGTAAAGGACGAGCCGCCCACCTTGGAGATCCAGGTGCGCACGTACACGGGTTCGTGGCGGTAGAACAGCTGTTCTTTGTAGTCGATGTTCTGGTGGACCACCACGGTGCGGGTGTCACCGATTGACTCGCGGAACGTGGTGTCCTCCGGAATGCCGTGATCGGCGTCCGCCTTGATAGGTGAGGAAGTCAAGCGCACGCGGGCGTCCTCGAAGAAACGCACCATGATCACATTGTTGATGTGACCGTAGGCGTCCATGTCCGAGAAACGCATTTGGATGGGGATGGTTACGGAAGTCATGTCCCCCATCAGATCACATCCGGCCCAGCACTAGAGTGGAACTCATGAGTGTTGATCCCCAGAAGGAACCCGTGAAAGCCCTGCTCCAAATGTTGGACCTGGCAGACGGAGGAGGGGCCAGAACCCTCGAGGATATTTTCGTCGGTCAGACGATCACGAGCATGCGTAACCGGGTGTACGGCGGGCAGGTGCTGGCCCAAGCCGCCATGGCGGCGATGCGTACGGTGCCGGAGGAACGGGCCATCCATTCGTTGCACGCCTACTTCTTGCGCCCCGGTGACGTGAATTTTCCGATCACCTTCGGGGTGGAGCGTGTTCGCGACGGGCGTTCGTTTTCCGCGCGGCGCATCCATGCTTACCAGGACGGCAAGACGATTCTGTCGATGATCGCTTCCTTCCAGTCCGGGGCGGACGGGTTGGACCATCAGGACGAGATGCCCCAGAACGTGCCGGACCCGGAGAGCCTGCCCACGCTGCGCGACCTGCTGGGCAGTATTGATCTTCCGGAAGCGCGAGCCACCGCATTGGAACGGCCTTTCGACATGCGCTACGTGACCGAGCCACTGTTCCTTCCGTGGCGCGGCACCAATGAGGCGTACAACGCCGTGTGGATCAAGGCACTTGCGCCCCTGCCCGACGACCCTCTCATCCACCGCGCGGCCCTGGCTTACGCCTCCGACTACACGATGCTGGAGCCGGTGCTGCGCCGTCACGGCAAATCCTGGGTCGAGCCCGGCCTCAACGTGGCGTCCCTGGACCACGCCATGTGGTGGCACCGCGATGCCCGTGCCGATGAATGGATCCTCTACGTCCAGGCCTCCCCCAGCGCATCCTCGGCTCGCGGCCTGGGTGTCGGTCGAATGTTCACTCAGGACGGCACATTGATCGCCACGACCGCTCAGGAGGGCATGATGCGCCTGCCCGAGTTCCAGTCGGACTAGCGACCACATAAACCACGACGCCGCCCCCGGGCCCTTGCTGGGGAAGGTGCCGGGGGCGCGGCGGCGGGCGCGCGGCCGGGCGGGCGGGCGGGCGGGGGGGGGGGCCCCGGCGGGGGGGGGCGGGGGGCGCGGGGGCGGGGGCGGGGCCGGGGGCGGGGCGGCGGCGGGCCCGGCGGGGCGCGGGG
>JAKDKI010000016.1 GCA_030453435.1 Kocuria sp. | reverse complement strand
TCCCCGCGCCCTCCGGCCCCGCACCTGCGGCTCCCGTGGTCGCTCCAGCTCAGCCGGCCCAGTCCGCTCCGGCCACGTCCGCTCCCGCCCAGGAGGCAGCCAAGCCCGCTCTGGCGACCCCGGACTCGGTGGCGCGTGCCAAGCAGCACGGCCGCGCGGACGAGAACGGCACCGTGTACGTGACCGTGGACGGTGAAGAGCACGAGTGCGGCCAGTTCCCGAACGCCACTCAGGACGAGGCCATTGCGTACTTCGCCCGAAAGTTCGACGACGCCGAAGCCCAGGTGGACCTTCTCGAGCAGCGTCTTGCGGCCAAGGCCCCGACCACCGACATGCGTAAGACCGTGGCACACGTGCGTGAGCAGGTGGCGGCCCGTGGCATGGTTGGTGACCTGGCCGGCCTTTCCGCGCGCCTTGATGCCCTGGACACCGCGATCGGACAAGCCGAGACCCGTGAGAAGGAAGAGCAGCAGAAGGCCAAGGCCGAGCATCTGGCTCAGCGCACCGCGATTGTGGAGGCCGCCGAAAAGGTTGCGGGACAGGATCCCGAGAAAACCCAGTGGAAGCACTCGTCCGAGCGGATGGGCGAGCTCTTCGACCAGTGGAAAGCACATCAACGCTCCGGCGTGCGCCTGTCCAAGTCCGATGAGGAGTCCCTGTGGAAGCGCTTCCGCAAGGCCCGTACCACGTTCGACCGGCACCGCAAGGCGTTCTTCTCCAAACTCGATGAGACCAACGCCAAGGCGAAACGCGCCAAGGAAGCGCTGATTGCCGAGGCCGAGTCGCTGTCGAACTCCACCGATTGGGGACCCACCGCCTCCAAGTACCGCGACCTCATGGACCGTTGGAAGGCCTCACCGCGTGCCTCCCGCAAGGACGACGACGCTCTGTGGTCTCGTTTCCGCGCGGCCCAGGACGTGTTCTTCGACGCACGCAAGGCCGCCAACGAGCAGATCGATCAGGAATTCGAAGCGAACCTGGTGGTCAAGGAGCAGCTGCTGGCCGAAGCCAAGAAGATCCTCCCGGTCAAGAACCTGGACCGGGCGAAGAAGGAACTGGCAACCATCCAGACACGCTGGGAGGAAGCAGGTAAGGTCCCGCGCGCCCACATGCGTCGCGTGGAGAACGAACTGCGCTCGGTCGAGGATGCCGTCAAGAAGGCCGAGGACGACCAGTGGCGCCGCAGCGACCCCGAAACCAAGGCCCGCTCCAACTCCATGCTGACCCAACTCGAGAACAAGATCGCGGACCAGAAAGCCGCAATCGAGGCCGCACGTGCCTCAGGTAACGAGAAGAAGGCAGCCAACCTGGAGAAGGACCTCGCCACGAGCGAGCAGTGGCTGGCCACGTTGCAGGCATCAGCGTCCGAACTGAACTGATACGGAGCAGTTCGAGCTGATTCGAACTGCACAGTGAACGGGGATGGTTCCAGTTGTCCACAACTGGAACCATCCCCGTTTTCATAACCCGGGGTCATCGGTTCAGATGGGGTCATGACACCGCCGCGATCCACGGAAGTTGCCCATCCTGTCCCGTCCCCCTGGGGGTCGGGACGTGTCTCGGTGTTGCTGCCCGGAGAGCCGTTCGGCGGAGCCGAGCTGGCGGCCATGGTCTCGGACGGGATCCTGAACAGAATTCTGCTCGACGCACACGTTCCCGTGGGTACGGCACTGACGCGGCCCACCAAACTGCATGTACTTCGCTCTGTCATTCCACCGCATCTGCAACGGCGCGGTGTACTGGGCAGACTGGGGGCCGCCTGGTTCTACGATTGCGCCAAGGTGCCGGACCCACTACCGATCCTCGTGGCCAAGGAGGCCCGGACAACCACCACACTCCCCCGTGGCTTCAGTCTGCACCAGACCGCCTTCAACACCTTTGATCGCGTGATTCACGAAGACCTCGCGGTGACCAGCCCCCTGCGTACAGCCGTGGACGTTGCCCTGCATGTACCCGGGGCGGATGGCACCAGGGCACTGCACTGGCTCATGGCCTCACCCCACCTGCACTGCCCACCAGAGTTGGTCCTGGCCGCCTTGGATGCCGTGGGAAAGAAACCCGGACGCCGGCAGGCCGTGGCCAGGGTGCGGAAGGTCGGGCGAGCGGTCGAACGCGACTACGAAGCCACCGGGCGGTGACCCGAGGTGCGGTACACGTCGTACACGCCATCAATTCCGCGCACCTGATTGAGCACGTGATCCAGGTAGCGGGTGTCACCCATCTCGAAGGCAAAGCGGGAAATGGCCAAGCGGGACCGGGAGGTGTGCACCTGCGCGGACAGGATGTTCACGTGGTTCTCCGACAGCACGCGGGTGACGTCGAGCAACAACGAATGGCGATCAAGGGCCTCGACCTGGATCTCCACCAGGAACAGGGAGGACTGCGTGGGAGCCCAGCTGACTTCCTTGACCCGGGGGTCCTCGGAGGACAAGAGGGGCTTCATGTTGTTGCAGTCCTTGCGGTGCACGGAGATACCGGCACCGCGCGTCACGAACCCCACGATCTCGTCCGGGGGAACCGGTGTGCAGCAGCGCGCCAGTTTGACGTACACGTCCGACATGCCCTGGACCACCACGCCCGAATCGGACACCGTGGCTCGAGCCGGGGCGGTGACCTTGGTGGTCTCGGCGAAGTCCTCTTCGGTCCCCTCAGCCCCGCCATGGTGCTCGATGAGTTTCTCCACGACCTGCTGAGCATTGACCGCGTCATTACCGAGCGCCTCGTACAGCGCCGCAACGTCCGAACGATTGAAGTCCTGCGCAACCGACACGAGCGACTCGTGGGTCACCGTGCGTTGCAGGGGTAGGTGATGCTTGCGGAGCGCCTTGGTGAGCAGCTCCTTGCCGCGTTCGATCGCCTCTTCGCGGCGTTCCTTGGAATACCACTGTCGGATCTTGGTGCGCGCCCGCGGGGATCCCACGAACTTGAGCCAGTCCTGCGAGGGTGAGGCCGATTCGGACTTGGACGTCAGAATCTCTACGCGGTCACCGTGCTGGAGTTTGGAGGACAGCGGCACCAATTTACCGTTGACCCGCGCCCCGATGGTGTGATTACCCACCTCGGTGTGCACGGAATAGGCGAAGTCCACCGGTGTGGACCCCGTGGGCAGGGCCATGACCTCGCCTTTGGGCGTAAACACGTACACCTCGGCGGTGTTGATCTGATACCGCAACGAGTCCAGGAAGTCCGAGGAATCCTTGGCTTCCTCCTGCCACGAAACCAGCGAGCTGAGCCAGTTCAGCTCGCCCTCCTTGGCCTTGGGCGTAGCAGAGTTGGCCTGATTGACCTGGTTCTTGTACTTCCAGTGCGCGGCCACACCGTATTCGGCACGATGGTGCATTTCGTGCGTGCGGATCTGGATCTCCACCGGGCGCCCGTTGGGACCGATCACCGTGGTGTGCAGTGACTGGTACATGTTGAATTTGGGCATGGCGATGTAGTCCTTGAAGCGGCCCGGCAGGGGGCTCCACTTCGCGTGCAGGACACCGAGTGCCGCATAGCATTCGCGCACCGAGTTCACGAGCACGCGTGCCGCCTGCAGGTCATGGATCTCATCGAAATCCTTACCCCGCACGATCATCTTCTGGTAAATCGAGTAGTAGTGCTTGGGGCGGCCGGTGATCGTTGCATCGATGCCGGACTTGTCCAGTTCCTCCGCGATCAACCCGCGAATCTCGGCCAGGTTGCGTTCACGTTCCGGTGTGCGTTCGCCCACCATGCGCACGATCTCGTCGTAGACCTTGGGGTACAACGCGGAGAACGAGAGATCCTCGAGTTCCCACTTGATGGTGTTCATACCCAATCGGTGCGCGAGCGGGGCAAAGATTTCCAGGGTCTCGCGGGCCTTCTTGGACGATGAGGACGAGGACACGAACCGCCACGTGCGCGCATTGTGCAACCGGTCGGCCAACTTGATGACCAGCACGCGAATGTCCTTGGCCATGGCCACGATCATCTTGCGCACGGTCTCCGCCTGGGCGTTTTCGCCGTACTGGATCTTGTCCAGTTTGGTCACGCCGTCCACGAGTGCGGCGACCTCTTCGCCGAAGTCCTCCGTGAGCTGTTCCAGCGAATAGCTGGTGTCCTCCACGGTGTCGTGTAGTAGTCCCGCCACCAGCGTGGCACCGGTCATACCGAGTTCGGCGAGGATCGTGGTGACCGCTACCGGGTGGGTGATGTACGGGTCCCCCGACTTGCGCTTCTGCCCCTCGTGATACGAATCGGCCACCGCAAAGGCGCGCTCCAGGACGGATAGGTCCTCATCAGGATGCGTAACACTCACGGTGCGCAACAACGGCACCAGAACGGGCGAACCGGGAACTGACTCCCCCGTCAACGCGGACAATGTGGAGCGTGTTCGTTCACTGCGGCCCGGGAAAACCGCGCGCCCGAACACCGGACGGGAAGCAGGCAACACGAAGTGTGTACCCGCTGATTCGATCCTGGAGCTGGCGGATCCCGCCGGGCTGTCATTCGGGTTCTGAGGCACGGAATTCTTTGCGCTCTGAGCATCCGACTCTGTCGTCATGGTTCCACAGCCTCCTCACGGATCACCGCTGGCCGGGACATGATTACTGCGCCCGGTGCGCTAAGTCATCAAGTCTAATAGCACGCCCCCGCACCTTACGGTACGGGGGCGAGTGTAACGGAGGTTTGGCCTGTTATTCGCGCGGACCGGCCTGAACCGGGTCTGCCGTCACGGGCGCACCTTCCGTCTGACGCGAGTCCAGGACCTTGCGCTCCTGATCGCGCACGGCGGGTTCGAGCCCGCGCAGCCACGAGTACATCGGGGCGGCCACGAACATGGTCGCCGCGGTGCCCACGATGATGCCCACGAACAACGACAGGGACAAGTCCTTCAGGGTACCCGCGCCCAGGAGGTAGGCACCGATGAACAAGATGGCGCCCACGGGCAAAATGCCGACCACCGACGTGTTGATCGAACGAACCAGGGTCTGGTTGACCGCCAAGTTGATTTGTTCCGAGAACGTCCGTTTGGCTCTCTCCTCCGGGGCGGTTCCGCTCAGCAGTCCCTTGGTGTTTTCACGCACCTTGTCGAAGACCACCACCGAGTCGTAGAGCGAGTAGGACAGCACGGTCAGGAATCCGATCACTGCGGACGGTGTGACCTCGAAATCGACCAGCGAGTAGACGCCCGCGGTAATCAGGATGGTTGCCATCATGGCCGCCACCGCGGACACGGACATCTTCCATGTTCTGAAGTACAGGGCCATGAGCACCGTTGCCAGCAACACGAAGACCAGCAGACCCCACAGGGCCTGTTGGGTCACGCCCTGACCCCACGTGGGGCCCACGAAGTTGGACGTGACCTGGTCATCGGAAGCGCCGTAGGCGTCCTGCAGGGCGTCCTTGACGGCCAGTGTCTGATCGTCGTTGAGCTGTTCAGTCTGCACGCGCACGGTGCCGGGCGCGATATTAGTCACGGTCACGCCGCTGGCGTCCGAAGATTCCGCCACGGCCTCCTCACCGGTCTGGACGTCCGTATTCTCGATCCCGGAGACCGTGAACTCAGACCCACCGGTGAAGTCGATGCCCAGGTTGAATCCGCCCTTGACCACCGGGATCAACATGGATATCACTACGAGGGCCAAGGTCAGGGAGAGCCACAGCCGGCGCTTCTGCACGAACGGGTATGACTTACGACCACTGTGGAGGTCGTTACCGAAGCTTGCGAGTCGGTTGCTCATCGGGTGCTCCCCTCGGTCTGTTCGGTCTGGTCCACTGCGCTGGATCCGCCGGATTCGGCGGGCCCGGCCGCGGCGCCGTCGCCCTGGGTTTCGGCCGCCTTTTGACGACGACGTCGCTCGGCAATAGTCAGTCCGTCGCTGTCCTCGGGGCTACGCACCCGCCCAGCGCCACGGTAGAAGGGCACGGCGTCGAGGGCTTCCGGATCGAGACCGGAGTTCTTGGCGCCCTCGCCGAAGTACTTGGTGCGGGTCAGCAGGACCATGATCGGGTGGGTGAACAAGAACACCACGAGCAAGTCGGCTATCGCGGTGAGGCCCAGGGTGAACGCGAATCCTCGCACGTTGCCCACGGCCACGAAGTAGAGCACGACCGCCGCAAGCAGGTTCACGGCCTTGGCGGCAAGCACCGTTTGACGCGCTCGTTTCCAACCGTGATCCACCGCGGCCGGGATACTTCTGCCCGCGCGGATCTCATCCCTGATGCGTTCGAAGTAGACGATGAACGAGTCCGCCGTCTGGCCGATGGCCACGATCAAACCGGCCACGCCGGCCAAGGACAGCCGGTAGTTGGCGCTCCAGCCCAACAGGGTGATCGCGAAGTAGGTGATCAGACCCGCAACCAAGAGTGACGAAATGGTCACCAGGCCGAGCCAGCGGTACTGGAACATCGAATAGACGCACACCAGTACCAGACCCACCAGGCCCGCGATGATGCCCATGCGCAGCTGATTATTGCCGAGTGTCGCAGAAATCTGCTGTTCGGATTCGATGCTGAAGCTCACCGGGAGCGCACCGTACTTGAGCTGCTCGGAGAGGAATTGTGCGTCCTCTTCCGTGAAGGAACCGGTGATCTGGGCGCTGCCATCGTTGATGACCGCGTTCATCGACGGCGCGGAAATCACCGTGCCGTCGAGCAGGATCGCGAACTGTGACCGGGGGTCACCCTGCTGGGACTGGCCGATCTGGTAGAGCCGTTCCGAGAGTTCCTTGAAAGTCTGGGTTCCCTCGGAGTTGAACTGCAGGTTCACGGCGTACTGACCCGTGGACATGCCCTGCTGGTTGGTCGCCGTGCCGTAGGAGGCATCGTCGATATCGGTGCCGGGGATCTCCAACGGGCCCAGAATGTACTTGGCGTTGTTCGCCGGGTCGCAGGCCACTACGGCCTTCTCAGGGTCCTGAGCCTTGCGCTCCTCCTGGGGGCGCTGCGCCGAACAATCCAGGGCTTCGAACTCCTTGACCAATTCGGGGGTGACCCAGTTGGGGTCCGAGGAATCGGTGGGTTCGGCATCCGGTTCCGGGATGTCCTCGATCGGTGTGCGCTGGTCCTTCGGGGTGGGAGCACCTTCCGAAGTGGTGATCACCGGGCGGAACGCCATCTGTGCGGAGGTCTGAATCAGGTCCCGAGTCTCCGAGGAGGGAACACCCGGCATGGAGACCACGATGTTCGAGCCCGACTGCGTGCTGATCTCTGCTTCCGAGACACCCGTGCCGTCCACGCGCTGACGGATGATCTCAACGGCCTGGTCAAGTTGCTCCTGTGAGATCTCCTGACCGTCCTGAGCCTCCTGCAGCTCCGGAGACAGCACCATTTGCGTGCCACCTTCCAGATCCAGGGCCAACTTGGGATCCCAGCCGGTCCGGTCGGTGGTGACACCGTAGATCAAGATGCCCGCCAGGGCGATGGTCAGCACCGCCAGGGCCACAAGACCGCGTTTGGCCGTGCTCACGGCCGCTTGAGATCCCGAACGCACCGAGCGTGGCCCGCGTGAGGCGGCCTTGGAGCTGGATTTCTTCGACTCGTCGGTGCCCGAACGGCCCGAGGTGTCTTTGTCTGATGCCATGTCTGTCCTTCAACAACGCACGGTCGGTGCGGCTGCTGAGCAGGCCGCGCCGGGATCCGGTCATGAGAAACGGGCCGATGCTCTCGGCCCGTGTCTCACGTACTTCTTCAGTTGATGTCGTTATCGCGGCGGTTGTCGCGCCACGTGCCACGCGGTGCGTCATCGCCCGGGACGTCCTGACCCGAGGTGGTGTTACCCGCTGCAGTATCGCCGGGGACGTTGTCTCCGGGCAGGTCGTGCTCGCGATCACCGTAGGACTCCTGTGCGCCGCCCGCTGCGGTGGAGCCTTCGCCGTCGACAGCGCCGTTCTGCGCAATGGCGGCATTCTCGGTGGCGGGATCGTCGAGGATCGTGGTGACGGTCTGGGTGTGTACGGTCACGGAGGTACCCGGGGAGACTTCCAGAACGGCCTTGTTCTCATCGCGGTCAATGGACAGGACCGTGCCGTACAGACCGAAGCTGGTCATCACACGCGTGCCGGGTTCCATGGTCGCCTGCTTGGCCTTGATCTGGGCCTGAGCCTTCTTCTGGCGGCGCATGGGCAGCCACAGCAGCAACACCATCACCACGAGCATGACGGGAAGGAACCAGGCGGTGCCGCCCCCGCCTGACTGCTGGGCCTGGGCAAGAAGTTGCTCGGAGAGAATCACGGAATTCCGTTCTGTAGACAATGTTGGCTTCTGTGTGGTCGAAGCTACCGCGTGAAGTCGCGACAGTCACCACAGGGATCCGGTCAAGTGTAGGGGATTCAGCTGGTCGCGCGCTGAACCACGACAGAGGGAGCCTGCGGAACCGATCAGAAGGCGCCGGGCTGACCTTCCTGCCCGGCCCGTTCTTGCTCCGGAGGCTCCGTGGCCAACGCGGTCCGCAAGGCGGGATCCTTGAAGGCCGCGTGATCGGGAACGTTGAGTCCCAGGTGTTCCCACGCCGCCGCCATGGCAATCCGTCCGCGCGGAGTTCGGCCCAGGAGACCCTCGCGCACGAGGAACGGTTCCGCCACGGTCTCAACCGTCTCGGTCTCCTCACCCACGGCGATGGCCAGCGTTGAGAGTCCCACCGGTCCCCCGTTGAACTTGGTGACCAGAGCAGAAAGAACGTTGCGGTCCAACCGGTCCAGCCCCCTGACGTCCACCTCGTACATGTCCAGTGCGGCGCCGGCGGTACGAGCATCGATGCGATCCACACCGTGCACCAGCGCCCAGTCACGGACCCGCCGAAGCAGTCGGTTGGCGATTCGAGGGGTGCCGCGGGAACGAGAAGCTACCTCGTAGAAGCCCTCGGAGGTCATGTTCAAATCCAACAGACCGGCCGACCTGCGCAGTACGAGTTCCAGTTCGGGAACCGAATAGAACTCCAAGTGACCGGTGAAACCGAAACGATCACGCAGCGGACCGGGCAGCAAACCCGCACGCGTAGTGGCACCCACCAGGGTGAACGGAGGGAGGTCCAGCGGTATGGACGTGGCGCCGGCACCCTTGCCCACCACAATGTCAACGCGGAAATCCTCCATGGCCATGTAGAGCATTTCCTCCGCGGGCCGGGACATGCGGTGGATCTCGTCCAGGAACAGCACGTCACCGTGGGTCAGCGAGGACAGGATAGCCGCCAGATCTCCGGCGTGCTGAATGGCCGGACCGGATGAAATCCGCAGGGGAACATCCAGTTCCTGGGCAATGATCATCGCCAGTGTGGTCTTACCCAACCCCGGGGGTCCTGACAGCAACACGTGGTCCGCGGTGCGCCCGCGCAGTTTGGACGCTTCCAGCACGAGGGACAGTTGCGCGCGCACGCGCTTCTGCCCCACGAAATCGTCAAGTGTGCCTGGCCGCAAGCTCGCTTCGAGTTGCTGATCGTCCAGATCGCCTTCCGCGCCGACCAATCGTTGTTCCCCTTGCACGGCACCGCGCTCTTCGTAGGCCATCAGGACCGCCCTCGGCTACGTGCATGGCTCGTGCCCTTGGCAGTGCCCAACCAAGACAACACCGCTCGCAGGATTTCCGCGACGTTCCCGGAATCCGCCAACTCAGGCTGGGTCTCCAGGGCATCGTCAATACCGCGGGTGGCGTCCTTCTCGCTCCAGCCCAGTCCCACGAGGGCGTCCGTGACTTGTTCGCGCCACACCTGCACCTGCGGTTGAGCTGCTGGGCTTTCCTTGGGCTCCGGCAGGACGAGCTTGTCGGCCAGTTCCAAGACGATCCGGCGTGCTGATTTGGGTCCGATTCCCGGGACCGCGGTGAAGGCCTTGTCGTCTCCGGTGGCAATGGCTCGGCGGGTCTCGTCCGGTCCGAGCACGGACACCGCGGCCAACGCAGTACGCGGCCCCACTCCGGAGACCCCGAGCATGACCGTGAAGACTTCCTTCTCATCCGCTCCGGCGAAACCGAATAACAACGGCGCTTCGTCCTTGCGGGCAATGTAGGCGGTGTGCAGGTGCACCGTGGCGCCCGTACGCAGCCCCGCCAAGGTATGCGGGCTGGCTTGGACCTCGATACCGAAGCCCGAGACTTCCACAACCGCCTGTGCGGCGCCCACGAAGCGCACCTCACCGGTCACCGAAGCAATCACTGGGCGGCTCCCGTCATGCGGGGGATTCCCGCCATCGATTCGAACATGTATACGAACTGCAGCACGGCATCACTCTAACAACTCCCGCGGACACGCACAGTCAGCACCCAGCGCGATCAGCGGCGAGGCGACCGCCCGGCCCTCGGGGCCTTCGGCTGACGCGAGGCAGCTTCTGCTTGTTTCCAGGCCTGCTGAGCCGGAGTGAGTCCGGCGGCGCGCACCGAGGAAGGACGTGAACCCGAATGCGTAGAGGTTTTGGCCGCCGCATTCATCCCTGCCATTCCGCCTCGCCACCCGTGGCACACGGCCAACGCCAGGGCATCGGCGGCGTCGGCCGGTCGCGGTGGTGCTTCCAGGCGCAGAATTCGGACCACCATGCGGTTGACCGATTCTTTGTCCGCAGAGCCGTCCCCGGTTACCGCTGCCTTGACCTCGGACGGGGTGTGCCACGCGACGGGGATCCTCCGCCGCGCGGCCGCGGCAATCACCACACCGGTGGCCTGGGCGGTACCCACCACCGTGGGGGCGTTGTTCTGCGCGAACACGCGTTCAACCGCTACGACGTCCGGGGAGAACCGGTCCATGAGCGCCTCGGCGCTCTCCATGATGGCCAGGACACGGTTTTCCAGGGCCTCGTGTGCCTTGGTCCCGCTCACCTGCACGTGCACAAACGTTCCCGTGCGGTTGGCCGACATGTCCACCACGGCAAAGCCGCAACGGGTCAGCCCCGGGTCCACCGCCAAAATGCGCTGTCCCGGGGCCGATCCGGTGGTCGAGCTGAGTGACACGAAGGGCTCAGTCCTCGTCTTCGAGCTCCGCGATCACGGACTCGGGGATGTTCGCGTTCGAATAGACGTTCTGCACGTCATCGAGTTCTTCGATCGCGTCCGCGAGCTTCAGGAACTTCTTGGCGCCCTCGGCATCCAGGTCCACCTTCATGGTGGGGCGGAACTGCGGGTCGTCATTGTTGTAGTCCAGACCGGCTTCCTCGAGCGCCTTACGGATCTCGGGCAGGTCGGTGGCCTCGCTGACCACTTCGAAGACCTCGGATTCTTCGATGACCTCGTCAGCGCCCGCATCGAGCACGGCCATCAGGACGTCGTCCTCGGAGAGGCCGTCGGTCTTGGTCACCTCGGCCACGCCCTTGCGCTCGAAGAGATAGGCCACCGATCCTGAATCGGCCATCGTACCGCCGTGACGGGTCACGGCCACGCGCACCTCGGAGGCCGCTCGGTTCTTGTTGTCAGTCAGGCACTCGATGTACAACGCGGTGCCCTGGGGGCCGCGAGCTTCGTACAGGATCTCCGAGTAATCGATGGTCTCGCCGGTCAGGCCGGCACCGCGCTTGATGGCGCGATCAATGTTGTCGTTGGGCACGGAGTTCTTCTTGGCCTTGGACACGGCCAGGTCCAGTGCCGGGTTACCCGCGGTGTCCGCGCCACCCATGCGGGCGGCCACCTCGATGCCCTTGATGTACTTGGCGAAGGCCTTGGCGCGCTTGGCGTCGATCGCAGCCTTCTTGTGCTTGGTCGTGGCCCATTTGGAGTGACCTGACATCGAGTACCTCCTAGAAGTTGTGTGCATCCGGTACTGCAGTACCGGACCTACGTTTGGCAATTATTTTAGCGATTCATCAGGACCCTTCGAACTGGGCCCCGGTTCACTAGCGGGGTCTGGTCTGAGCGACGGCGCGTGCCTGCTCGGCGTACGTGTCGTCCAGCGGTGTGACCGCGAACTGATCGCCGCGAGTCTCCACCGCGGTCCGCAGCAGGAAGTCGGCCAGCGCCGGGTTCTTGGGCAACAGCGAACCGTGCAGGTAACTGCCCAGCACGTTGTGGGTGCGGGCACCTTCAGTCCGGTCTTCACCGTTGTTGCCGGCGCCGCTGACCACGGTGGCCAACGGGGCTTGTTCCGCGCCCAACGTGGTCAGACCCGAGTGGTTCTCGTATCCGATGATCGTGCCGAAATCCGGGGACTCGGTCACGATGTTGCCGATCAGCCGCTCCGGGCCACCGATCGTTTCCAGATCGAACATCTCGATTCCGCGCAGGGTCTCTCCCCCGCCGGTTCGGAACTCCTTGCCGAATAATTGGTACAGACCACAGATCACGAGCATGGGCGTACCGGCCTCGGCGGCCTCGTGCAGCTTGGGCGAGATGCGCGCAAGATCTTCGGCCACACGGAATTGTCCGGAGTCCTGACCGCCACCGCCCACGAAGAGGTCCGCGTCATCCGGCCAAGGATCACCCGGGTTGTAATCATGGATGCGCACCTCGTAGCCGTAGCGTTCGGCCCTGCGCTTGAGGGTCAGGGTGTTACCCCAGTCCCCATAGATGTTCATGTCCCGTGGATACAGCTGGACGATGTCCAGGGAACCCAAGTGTTCCTGATTCATGATCGGCTCCTTAGATCGCGTCCACGTGGGTCATGCCGCCCAGGATCTTACGCAGGGACAACATGGCGGTGTAGGTGCAGAAGATCCGCATCGGCCGGTCTCCTGAGTTCGCGATGAACTGCTGAAGAGCGGCTTCCAGATCGGGTTCGACCGAACCGACGTCCACCAGGTCGTAATCCAACCGCAGCGCCATGTCCCACGCGCGCACACCGGACACGATGTCCACGCCGCCGGCACGCAGGCTGTCGAAATCGACGTCCCACAGCCAAGAGACATCCCGGCCGTCCGCATAGGCGTCATTGATGGCAACCATGGTCGCGTAGTCCTCGGCGGAGGCCGAGGCCAACGACAGCCGGAAGCCGGCGGGGTTCTTCACCAGCAACAGCTGAAGCGGCTTGCCCTCCACCGTCACCGTTTCGCCGCGGCCGAAAGCAGGCGTCACCCGCGAGAGTTCATCGACCAGCGAAGCGACATCCGCAGATTCGCCGAGCACTTGCAGGCTCAGTGCCAGGGCTGCCGCGGCGTTGTACTGGTTGTAGACGCCGTACAGATCGATCGTGGCCGTGTGGTGTTCACCGTGCACGTCCAGCTCCACGCTGTTGGCCTTGACTGCGTTGAGCACCACGTCCGCGTGCGGTCGCGTCACGGACGGCTGTTCAGAATCCAGCTCCACGTCCTCGGTCTGCCGCAGCACGTCGCGCATGTCGTCATCGGACGGGAACATGGGGCGCAGGGCATCGGAGAGGCCGAACCATTCAACGGTGGCGCCGGCGGCGACGTGATCAGCGAGGCTCGCGATGCGCGGGTCCTCGCGGTTGAGCACCACCGTCCCGGTCGTGGCCTGGGCGACCTGGCTGAGCATGCGGCGAGTGGTGTCGATCTCACCGAACCGATCCAGCTGATCACGCATCACGTTGAGCAGCAGTGCGTAGCGCGGTTTGACCTGCTTGACGAAGTGAACGGCGTGCGCCTCATCGAGTTCGAGCACCGCCACGTCCGCGTCAAGGCGGCCGAACGCGTCCATTTCGGCCAACAACGACGCCGCCACGCCCCGCACGAAATTAGATCCCGTGCGATTGGTGAAAACACGCAGTCCCTGCGAACGCAACAGCTGCACGGCCATTTTGGTGGTCGTGGTCTTACCGTTGGTGCCGCTGATGACCACCACTCCACGGGGCAGCTTGGCGAGTTCTTCCGCGACGAAGGCGGGGTGCAGTTTTTCCATGACCAAGCCGGGGAAGGCGGATCCGCCGCCGCGCAGGCTCGAGGCCCACCGAACTCCCTGGCCAAGTAGCCGTACTAATGGTCGAGACATGGATTCCATCCTAGTGACAGGGCTATCACCACGCGCGAGCGTTGAACGTCAACGCTCGCGGGCGGTGCGAATCAGGAACGGGGCCAGGCCGCGGCGATGTCGTCGCGATTGGCTCCCAGGGTCTGAATGAGCGGCTTGGTGTGGGCAATCACGGGCATGAAGTTGGCGTCTCCACCCCACCGCGGCACCACGTGTTGGTGCAGGTGCGCGGACAACGAACCGCCCGCGGCCGAACCCAGGTTCAGCCCCACGTTGAACGCGGCCGGTTGGGCAACTTCTCGAATGGTGGCAACCGCCGTGCGTGTCAGCTCATTGAGTTCCCACAACTCCTCGTCCGTCAGCTCGGTGATGTCCGCGACGTGACGGTACGGGCAGACCAGCAAGTGCCCGGGGTTATAGGGGAACAGATTGAGCACCACGAAACAGTGCTCTCCACGATGCACGATCAGGGATTCCTCATCCGTGCGATCCGGTCCCGTGCAGAACGGGCAGCCCGGAGTTTCGTTGATCGAGGGATCCTCACCCCGCACGTAAGCGAGACGGTGGGGCGTCCACAGCCGTTGAAAACTGTCCGGGACACCCGGGATCTCGAACTCGTCCTGCGAAACCCAGTGCTTGTTCTCGTTGTCCTGGTTCGGCTCCGTCACGACTGCTCCGCAACCGGCTCCCCGCCGTCGCCGTTCGACGGCGCCGAGGGATCCTCGTTGACGCGATCGCGCACGTGGCGAACGATCATCTCCACGGCATCGTCCACGGGCACCGCGTTGTACTGAGAACCGTCGCGGTAGCGGAAGGAAACGGCACCGGCGTCGGCGTCGTCGCCACCCGCGATGACCACGAACGGGATCTTGTCCTTGGAGGCCGTGCGGATCTTCTTGGGGAAACGATCGGAAGAGGTGTCCACCTCGACCCTGATGCCCTGCGCACGCAGCTTGGCCGCGAACTCGTCCAGGTAGTCGTTGAAGGCCTCGGCCACCGGAATGGCGCGCACCTGAACCGGAGCCAACCACGCGGGGAAAGCACCGGCATAGTGTTCGGTCAACACACCCATGAAACGCTCCACGGAACCGAACAGCGCGCGGTGAATCATCACGGGGCGCTGACGCGTGCCGTCCGCAGCCTGGTACTCGAGGTCAAAACGCTCCGGCAGGTTGAAGTCCAACTGGATGGTCGACATCTGCCAGGTGCGGCCGATCGCATCCTTGGCCTGCACGGAAATCTTGGGGCCGTAGAAGGCTGCTCCCCCGGGATCCGGGACCAGCTGCAGGCCGGAGTCCTCGGCGACCTCCTGGAGAGTGCGAGTTGCCTCTTCCCAGATCTCGTCCGAACCGACGAACTTCTCCGGATCCCTGGTGGACAGTTCCAAGTAGAAGTCGTCCAAGCCGTAGTCCTTGAGCAAGGACAGCACGAAATTGAGGGTGGCCGTCAGCTCATCCTTCATCTGCTCACGCGTGCAGTAGATGTGAGCGTCGTCCTGGGTCATGCCGCGCACACGCGTCAGCCCGTGAATCACACCGGATTTCTCGTAGCGGTACACCGCGCCGAACTCGAATAACCGCAGGGGCAGCTCGCGGTAGGAGCGGCCGCGCGAGCGGTAGATCAAGTTGTGCATGGGGCAGTTCATGGGCTTCAGGTAGTAATCCTGGCCCGGTTTGGTCAGCTCACCCGTTTCCGCATTGCGTTCCTCGTCCACGTGCATGGGTGGGAACATGCCGTCCCGGTACCAGTCCAAGTGACCGGAAACCTCATACAGGTGGCCCTTGGTGATGTGGGGTGAGTAGACGAACTCGTATCCGGCCTCGGTGTGGCGCTGGCGCGAGTAGTCCTCCATCTCCTTACGGATGATGCCACCTTTGGGATGGAACACGGGCAACCCGGAACCGAGCTCGTCCGGGAAGGAAAACAGGTCCAGTTCGGAACCGAGCTTGCGGTGATCACGGCGTTCGGCTTCCGCCAGCCGCTCCTTGTAGGCCTTCAACTCGTCCTTGGACGGCCACGCGGTGCCGTAGATGCGCTGCAGCTGCTTGTTCTTCTCGTTACCGCGCCAGTAGGCAGCGGCCGAACGCATGAGCGCGAAGCCGTTACCGATCAACTTGGTGTTGGGCACGTGCGGACCGCGGCACAGATCGCGCCATACGATCTCGTGACTCTGCCGATCCACGTTGTCGTAAATGGTGATTTCGCCGGCGCCCACTTCCACCGATGCCCCTTCCGCAGACTCCTCCATGGAGCCGGAACCGGGGCCATTGGCCAGGTCGATCAGTTCGAGCTTGTAGGGCTCGTCCGCCATTTCCTTGCGGGCCTCGTCCTCATCGACCGCGCGCCGCTGGAACAGCTGCGACTTGTTCACGATCTTGAGCATGGACT
>JAKDKI010000160.1 GCA_030453435.1 Kocuria sp. | reverse complement strand
CCCTGCGCACTTGCCGGGCGGGGCCTTTATTACCCCCCACAGATGCAGAAGCGCCGGTAGCGACCCCTGATAGGGGCGCTACCGGCGCGTTCTCGCAGCTATCGGTGCAAACCAGCCCTGCCTAATCGGCGCGGTTTAGTCCTCGACGGTCTCCGCGTCCGCCACGTCGTCGTCACGGTCGCTGGAAGGCGACCCTGCGGCGTCGTCGTGGGAAGACGTGACCGTGAGGCCGTCCGCGGCAACGTCTGGGTTGACGTCCACCCGCACGGTATCCCCGTCCGTGATGTTGCCCGCGAGCAAGCCGCGGGCCAACCGGTCGCCGATCTCGCGCTGCACCAGACGGCGCAACGGACGAGCACCGTAGGCCGGGTCGTAACCCGCCAGGCCCAGCCACTCACTGGCGGCGGGGGTGACTTCCAGGGTGAGGCGGCGCTGCTCGAGACGCTTGGCCAGCTGAGAGACCTGGATGTCCACGATCTTGGCCAGGTCTTCGACCGACAGCGGATCGAACATGATGATGTCGTCCAGGCGGTTCAGGAACTCGGGCTTGAACGAGGCGTTGACCACGTTCATGACCGCTTCCTTCTTCGCGTCCTGATCAAGGTTCCGATCCACCAGGAACTGGCTACCCATGTTCGACGTCAGGATCAAGATCACGTTGCGGAAATCCACGGTGCGACCCTGGCCATCGGTGAGCCGGCCATCGTCGAGGACCTGCAGAAGGATGTCGAAGACCTCGGGATGGGCCTTTTCCACCTCGTCCAGCAGTACCACGGAATACGGACGACGCCGCACGGCCTCGGTCAGCTGGCCACCCTCGTCATAGCCCACGTAGCCCGGAGGCGCACCGACCAGCCGCGAGACGGAGTGCTTCTCCGAGTACTCGGACATGTCGATGCGAATCAGGGCGCGTTCGTCGTCGAACTGGAAGTCCGCCAACGACTTGGCCAACTCGGTCTTACCAACACCCGTGGGGCCCAGGAAGAGGAACGAACCAATGGGGCGGTCCGGATCCGAGATCCCCGCACGCGAACGTCGCACTGCATCAGCGACAGCCGTGACCGCGGGCTTCTGACCGATCAAACGCTTACCGAGCAGTTCCTCCATGTGCAGGAGTTTCTCGGATTCGCCCTGCAGCATCTTGCCCGCGGGGATACCGGTCCAGGCGGAAATCACTTCAGCGATGTCGTCCGCCGTGACTTCCTCGGAGACCATGGTGTCCTGGTGGGTGGCACCGGCTTCCTCCTCTTGTGCCTGTGCGGCGTCAAGGTCCTTCTGGAGACCGGGAATCTCGCCGTACAGCAGTCGAGAAGCCTCTCCCAGGTCGCCGTTGCGCTGAGCCCGTTCGGCTTGCGAGCGCAGGTCGTCGATCTTCGCCTTGAGGTCACCCACCCGGTTCAGGCCGGCCTTCTCGGCTTCCCAACGAGCGTTGAGCGCATCCAGTTCGGCCCGTTTGTCCGCCATGTCCTGGCGCAGGGCAGCCAGACGCTCGACGGACGCCGGGTCCGTTTCATCTGCCAGTGCCAGTTCCTCCATGGTCAGGCGGTCCACCTGGCGGCGCAGCTGGTCGATCTCCTCCGGAGCGGAGTCGATTTCCATGCGCAACCGCGAAGCGGCCTCGTCCACCAGGTCGATGGCCTTGTCCGGTAGCTGACGGCTGGGGATGTACCGGGTGGACAGGGTAGCCGCGGCGACCAAAGCCGAGTCCGCGATCTGCACCTTGTGGTGCGCCTCGTAGCGCTCCTTGAGCCCACGCAGGATGGCCACGGTGTCCTCCACCGACGGCTCACCCACGTACACCTGCTGGAAGCGGCGCTCCAGTGCTGCGTCCTTTTCGATGTTCTCCCGGTATTCATCCAGGGTGGTGGCACCGATCAATCGCAGCTCACCGCGGGCCAGCATGGGCTTGAGCATGTTGCCCGCGTCCATGGAACCCTCGGAGGCACCCGCGCCGACCACGGTGTGGATCTCATCGATGAAGGTCACGATCTGACCTTCCGATTGCTTGATCTCGTCCAGCACGGCCTTGAGCCGTTCCTCGAATTCACCGCGGTACTTGGCACCGGCAACCATCGACCCCAGATCCAAGGAGATCAAGGTCTTGCCGCGCAGGGACTCTGGCACGTCACCGGCAACCATACGCTGGGCCAGCCCCTCGACCACGGCAGTCTTACCCACGCCGGGTTCACCGATCAGAACGGGGTTGTTCTTGGTGCGGCGGGACAGCACCTGCACCACCCGGCGGATTTCGGAATCACGGCCAATGACGGGATCCAGCTTTCCGTCGCGTGCGATAGCCGTGAGATCAGTCCCGTACTTATCCAATGACTGGAATGTTCCCTCCGGGTCCGGGCTGGTTACCTTGCGATCCCCGCGCACCGCGGGAATCACCCGGCGAAGCTCAGCCGGCCCGGCACCAGCTTCTTCCAGGGCATGGGCGGCCTTGTCATTGCCCGAGGCAATACCGAAAAGCAGGTGCTCGGTCGAGACGTACTCGTCCCCGAGTTCACGCGCGTAATTCTCCGCAGCTTGGAGCGCCTGCAGTCCTGCGCGGTTGAGTTGGGCCTGGGCTGTGTTGGCGCCGGAGGCGCTGGGCAACTGGCTGATGGTGTCGCTGGCCTTGACCGACACGGCGTCCACATTTGCGCCGGTGGCCTTGAGCACGGCAACAGCCACACCCTCGCGCTGATCCATGAGCGCCTTGAGCAGGTGTGCGGGTTCGATTTGCGGGTTACCCGCGGTCGAGGCGTTCGTGGCCGCTGCGGCCAACGCCTCTTGAGACTTGGTGGTGAATTTGGTGTCCACAGGAGCTCCTCTGCAGTTGTGATCGTAGTCAGTTCACTTAACTTGAGTCTACTCCGCTCAAGTCTGAATGTGAAGGGGCTTGCTCTCCAAAAAGCAAACTGCGAGGCGCGATGTGCATCACTACACCCTAGGTTCGGTGCCGTCAGCGAAAAAATTTAATATGCCACCTTGTTACCGGCTCAATTATCTGTAGCCTTACAAAGTCGACCATGTGTTGTAGGAAAGGTGCCACTATGAGCAACAAGAACAACCAGCGCCCGGGCGGCCAGAAGGCCAATGCCCAAGGCTCCACCGATGCTCCATCCAAGAAGGACATCGCCGCAGACGCTGGCAAGGCCGAAGGCCAGCAGCTCAAGAAGGAGGCGACCGCTTCCGGTCGCCGCGTGAAGGAGACCGCTAAGGACCAGGCTGTCGCCGCCAAGGACGAGGCCGTAGACCAGGCTCAGGATCTCCTGGGCCAGCTCAAGAATGACCTGCAGAGCTATGTCGGTCCGCAGCAGGAACGCCTCGCTTCCACCGTGCGCTCCGTCAGTGACGAGGTCACCGCTCTCTCCCAGGGCAAGAAGCCTGAGACCGAATACGTCACCGGTCTCCTCGGCAGCGTGTCCGGCACTGTCGACTCGTTCGCTTCCTCCCTCGAGAACAAGGACGCTCAGGACTTGCTCGGCGATGTGCGTCGCTTCGCTGCACGCCGCCCCGGCACCTTCCTGGCGATTGCTGCTGGCATCGGCCTGCTTGCAGGTCGCGCGACTCGTAGCGCCAAGGACAGCGACGAGATCGGCAACAGCAACGACGCCGCCGCTGCTGCTCAGCCGCGCGTTTACGAAACCCCCGCTGCGGACGAGACATACGCGTACCACGCCGATACGCAGGGGGACGCTCCCCGCACGTACACCGAAAAGGTCCCCGAGACCGTGTACCCGGGACAGGACGGTGAGCGTCGATGAGTCACCCCATCCCACCGTCTGAGCCTGAACGGCGGGCGGAGCACGAATCGCTCGGCGAGATGTTCAAGTCGCTGAGCACCAATTTGACCACCTTGATCCAGCAGGAAATCGCGCTGGCCAAGGCGGAGACGGCTCAGTCCGTCGAGAAAGCCAAGGATTCGGCCAAGGACGCCGGTAAGGGTGCGGGAATTCTGGGTGGAGCCGGCGTAGCCGGGCACTTCGTTCTCTTGTTCCTGTCCCTGGCCCTCATGTGGGGTCTGGGCAACGTGATGAATCTTGGCTGGTCCGCCCTGATCGTCGCGGTCCTCTGGGCGATCGTCGCTGCAGTCCTCGCGGTGCTCGGCAAGAAGAACCTCGACCAGGGCAAGCGGAAGATGGCTCATGCCACCCACGACCCCTTGCCGAGAACCCGTGAAACCGTCAGCGAAATTCCGGAAACCGTGAAGCCTTCCAAGGAGACCCGATGAGCCAGCAGAACCCCGAAGAGATCCGCGCCGAGATCGAAGCCACCCGCGCTCGCTTGAGCGCCGATGTGGACGCCGTCAGTGAAAAGGTGACCCCCGAGAACGTCGTAGATCGCCAGAAGAACAAGGCCCGCCACAAGATCCAGAACGTTCGTGAGTCCGTCATGGGCAGCGCCGACGACGCTCGAGTCGCCGGACACCACGCCGCTCACGATCTGCGTGACGAGGCCTCCTACCGCATGGACCAGGCCGGCAACGCCGTCAGTAATGCACCGGCCACCGCCAAGGCCAAGACTCGCGGCAATCCCCTGGCCGCAGGTCTGATCGCACTGGGTGCCGGCTGGTTGGTCGGCTCGCTCTTGCCGTCGAGTAAGAAGGAGCAGGAGCTCGTAGCCGAGGCCGCCGACCGCGCCCAGCCGCATGTGCAGAGCGCCGTGGACTCCACCAAGGAGGCCGCGCAGGACATCGCGCAGGACATGAAGGAACCGGCCAAGCAGGCTGCGGAATCCGTCAAGGAAACCGCGCAGTCCGGTGCGGAACAGGTCAAGTCCCAGGGCCAGCAGGAAGCCGGCCAGCTCAAGGGCTCGGCGCAGGATTCGGCCAAGAACGTCAAGAACAACACGAACCAGGCGTGATGCCTGGCTGTTCTGCTTGACGCTGAGGGCCCCTGACCGGACACGGTCGGGGGCCCTCTTCTCGTCCGCCGCACGCTAGTTAGTGCATTAAGATCATCAGTAGACATGTTCCGTGGGTGTTGGACTGTTTCAACACCTCGCCCGCCGTTCCTGAAGGGACCCACCGTGGACAGCGATTCCCCGTCCGAGCAGCCCGCTCCGCGAAAAACGAGCAAATTCCGGCGCTTCGACAACTTCATCATGCGTTTCGTGGGCCCCGCCAACCGCAGCTCCATTAATCTGCGGGGAAACACGGAGATGAGCGACGAGGCCAAGGACTGGTACGACAATCTCCAGAACGACTTCGAGATGGTCAAGGACGCCAACGGTCGTACCTACCTGCGCCGCCGCGGGCAGTAGTTCCAAGAACCGAAACTGCCCCGTGCATCCATGGGATGCGCGGGGCAGTCTTGTGCGCGCTGTCGGCGGACGGGGCACCCGCCGCAACTGTCAGTACTTGGCGGACTGCCCGCCGTCGATGGGTAGAACGGTGCCATTGACGAACGGGGCCTCGCCGGACAGGAAGAAGGCCACCACGGAGGCAACTTCCTCGGGCTTGCCGAAACGCTTGAACGGGTTCACGGATACGAACTGCAGGCCCGCCTCTTCCCAGTTCTCCGGATCCATCTGCTTGAGCGACGCCTCGACCATGGCGGTCATGATGGCGCCCGGGGCGATGGCGTTGATAGTGATGCCGTACTGGCCGTACTCGACCGCGGAGTTGCGGGTCAGTCCCACCACGCCGTGCTTGGAAGCGCTGTAACCGGACTGGTTACCCACGCCGCGAATGCCACCCACGGAGGCACAGTTCAGAATCGATCCGTAGCCCTGCTCGCGCATCACCTTCAGCACCGCGGCCATTCCGTAGAAGACGCCGTTGAGGTTGACAGAGAGCACCTTGGAGAACTCTTCAGCGCCGAAATCT
>JAKDKI010000159.1 GCA_030453435.1 Kocuria sp. | reverse complement strand
CGGCTTTCTTCTTGCGTGGCATCAATGTGGGAGCCAACAACAGGGTTCCCATGGCGGAGCTGCGCGCCCTCCTCGCGGAAAAGCTCGGTGCCCAACAGGTGAAGACTTACCTGCAGAGCGGAAATGTGGTGGCTGTTCCTCCGGGGGACCCCGATGATTTCGCCAAAACGATGTCACAGGTAATCGACATGGAATTCGGCGTCCACAGCCCGGTCGTTCACCGGACACGCGAAGATCTGTCAGCCGTGCTCGCGGCAGATCCGCTGCGCGACATCGCCACCGACGAGAAGCTGTATCAAGTGCACTTTTGCGACCGGCCCGTTCCCGAGCTGAACCTGGCAGCGCTACCGATCCACGAGGACGAACGCATTGTGGTCAATGGATCGGAGATCTACATCTGGTACGGCAGTAACAAAGGAATCCACGCGTCCAAACTGCCAGCTGCTCTCGGCAAACAGCTGCCAGGCATGACCATCACCGCTCGGAATATACGCACGGTCCGAAAGGTCGCGGAACTGCTGGACGCGGCGGAGTCGTCTGGATCACCGTCGTGAAAAGTGCACGTGGCAAGGACGGCTTCCAGCTCGAACTCATTGCGGATCGCTGACCCCACCCGGAGCATGTCGGTGCCCCGCGCGATAATGAGCGCATGCACATAGTGGTGGCTCCCGCGGAAACCGGGGCCGGAGGCTGGACCCTGCAGGTGGTCACGGCCAACGGTCAACGGGCGGGGCAACCGCTGACGGTGACGGACCAGGAATTCCCGGGCGTCGTGGCCACGCGCGAAGCCGCCGCGCTGGAAGCCGGCGTGCAACCTCCCGTCTGGACCTGGATGGACACCTCCGTGCCCGCCGCGCTGTTGTGCGAAGCGGACGTATGGGCCACCAAATGCCGGGACTTGGGACTGTGCGCCACGATCCTCGCCACCGCTTCTGACGCCCCCGGTTCCGGAGCACCAGACCCCGACTCCGGGGAGTCTCGGCCCATGCAGTACACCCCGGTCATCGAACCGGCGGACCCCCGGCATGTTCCCGGGCCACGCCCCCGCCCGGTGGAGGACTCACAGACCTCCTTGTTCGCCATGGCCAGCGATCGCGGTCCGGGTCTCGACAAACTGGTCGCAGAACTCGCCGAACAGATCCGCGCGGTGAGCACAGCGCGCAACCCCAAACGGTTGGAGATGCTGCTGGGGCTCGAATCACAGGGCGCGCTGGTAGCGGCCACCATGCGCCATCAGGGGATTCCGTGGAATCCAGACGTCCACGAACAAATCCTCGTCGATGCCATGGGCCCCCGCCCGAAAGAGTGCGTTCGCCCCGTCCGGATGCAGGAACTGGCCGAAGAGATCCGTCGGGTCCTGGCCGCCCCCACGCTCAACCCCGATTCACCACCCGAGCTGCTCAAGGCCCTGCGCACCGCTGGCGTCGATGTCGACTCCACCCGCGCCTGGGTCCTCAAGGAGTGGACGATGGTCGCGGGCAAACCCGATCCCCATCGACAACAGATCCTCGCCCCGGTGCTCGAATACAAGGAGCTTTCGCGCATCTTTTCCGCAACCGGCTGGCACTGGCTCGACACATGGGTCACCAACGGTCGCTTCCATCCCGAATACGTGGTGGGCGGGGTGGTCACCGGCCGGTGGGCCGCACGCGGCGGCGGTGCCCTGCAGATCCCCAAGTTCATTCGCGACGCCGTCCGAGCCGATCCCGGCCGCACCCTGGTCGTCGCCGACGCCGCCCAACTGGAACCTCGCGTACTGGCCATCCTGGCCCGCGATGATGCCCTGGCCCAGGCCTCCAGGGACCGAGATCTGTACGAATCCATCGCCCAGCAAGGGCAGGAACGCGGCTCCGAGTTGAAGGAACGGCCTCACGCCAAGATCGCCCTGCTGGGAGCGATGTACGGCGCCACCCAGGGCGCAGCCGGCCGTTTCATGCCGCACCTCACCCGCATGTTCCCCAGAGCGGTCGGCTACGTGGAACACGCCGCCCGCGTGGGCGAGCGGGGAGAGCAGGTCTGCACCTATCTCGGGCGCTGGTCGCCACTTCCGGAACCTGAGTGGTTCGAGATCCAGCGTGCCACGGACACCGCCGCCGGCGAGCGCCGTGCGGCCCAGGCGGCACGGACCCATGGCCGGTTCTCGCGCAACTTTGTGGTGCAGGGGTCGGCTGCGGAGTGGGCTCTGGCCTGGCTCGGTCACATCCGGCAGGGACTGCATCGGCAAGGTCTGGACGCTCACCTCGTCTTCTTCCTGCATGACGAGGTCATGGTGCACTGCGCGCAAGGAGAAGCCGAGCAGGTCAAACAAGTGGTCCTGGACGCCGCGAATCAGGCGGTGCGCACCGTGTTCGGTCGGGTGCCGGTGGAGGTTCCAGTAACAACCAGCGTGGTCACCAGTTACGCAGACGCCAAATAGGTCGGCCCCGCCCCATCAGCCACTAGCAGCCAAGACGCTCACAGCGGTGCCGGGCGCTTATCGTCCCGATCCCACTCCACGGACCAGCCGAGCCATTCGAGGATCCGGTCGATCACGATTCCGGTGAAACCCCACACGGTGACGGTTTCACCGGTCTCATTGACGCGCACGTCGAATGCCGGGGACTTGTAAGTCTGATGTCCGCGGGTCACCGTCGCGTAGTAGCGGTGTGCCGGATTGATCAGGTCCAGGACGGGCACACGAAACACGAGTGAGGACTCGGCGTGGTCCATCACGTCCACTTCGGACTGGCTCTGCCACCACCCGATGACCGGAGTGACCATGTGATTGCTGATCGGCAGCGGCACGGGATGCAGGGTTCCAAGTACCTCCACGCCGTCCGGGTCCAACCCGGTTTCCTCGTGGGCCTCCCGCAGCGCGCCGCGCACGTGTGGTGCGCTCACCTCGCCGCCGGGAACGGTCATGAGCTCACCAATTTCGCCGTCCGGCGGATCCAAGCGCCCGCCGGGGAACGCGACCTGACCGGGGTGGGAGCGCAAGGTGGCAGAGCGCTGCACCAACAGCACGTCCAGATCCCGGCCCGGCCCCTCACCGTGCTCCTCATATTCCGAAGGAATCTTGTCCAGCGCGCCGAACAGGATGAGTACGGCGGACTGCCGGTAGTCCTCGGACAGCGACCCGATCCGCCAGGGCTCGCGATCCTCCATGTACACCGTGTGACCCTCTTGAGCGAGCTTCAACAGCTGTTCTCGAGCATGCAGGGTGCCGGGTGAGGTGGATTCCATGGGTGTCCTTTCGCAGCTCACGCGCTGAGCGTGTGGCCTTGGGCCCGCAGCTCACGCCGCGTGGCTCCGTTCATGTACCGATCCAGTAGCTCTTCTCGACCAGGTTTCAATTCGTAAGCCAGCAGCTTCCGGGCCACCTGTGGGTCCGTGGGGCCCTCGCCGTACGAGGGACACAGGTCCGCGATCGGGCACACCCCGCACGCGGGCTTCCGCGAATGGCACATGCGGCGGCCATGGTGGATCAACTCGTGGGACAGCTGAGTCCAGACCTTGGCCGGGAACAGTGCGGTGACGTCCTTTTCCACCTTGACCGGGTCCTCCTGGGCGGTCCAGCCGAGCCTGCGCGCCAACCGTCCGAAATGGGTGTCCACGGTGACACCGGGAACCCCGAACGCGTTGCCCAGCACCACGTTCGCCGTTTTACGCCCCACGCCCGGCAGCGTGACCAAGTCCTTGAGTTTCCCGGGCACCTCACCGTTGTACTCGTCCACCACACGGTTGGCGAGCGCCTGGATGGAGCGCGCTTTGGAGCGGTAGAAACCCAACGGCCGCACGATCTCCTGCACCGATTCGGGCTCGGCTTCGGCCAGTTCCTGCGGTCCGGGATAGGTAGCGAACAGGATGGGCGTCACCGAATTCACACGCACGTCGGTGGTCTGCGCGGAAAGGACGGTGGCCACGAGAAGTTGCCAGGCGTCGTCGAAATCCAATTCGGCCACCGCGTACGGGTAGGTCTCGGCGAGAATGCGCTGGATCTTGCGCGCTCGCCGGGTCACGGAGAGGTGACTTTCTTCGCCCGCCCGACGACGCCGCGTCGCCGCCTTGGCTGCCTCATCCGGCGTCACGAAGCGGATGTGTTCGGCAGCTGCGGGGTTATCCATGCTCTCGATCATGCTGGGCGGGGGGTCAGGGGTCAAACCCGTTCCGGAGCCCGGGATGTCACAGCATGACGCGAAATTTCATACCAGCGATTCGGTTAGATCTACCCGTGAAATGTCCACTACGCTGGGACCAAATGTGAACTGCGCCACGCAGGGAGTACTCGCGCGGCTCGCAGCCATGAAGCGACATCAGAAGGAGCGCCATGTCTCAGGACTCAAATGCATCGGAACAGCGCACGTACGCGCCCAGCCAGGAGTTCGCCGCTCAGGCGAACGCCACCGTTGAGCTGTACAAGCAGGCCGAGGACCAGGGCGAGGAGTTCTGGGCCAACCAGGCCCGCGATCTGCTGAGCTGGTCCACCCCGTTCAATTCGGTCCTGGACTGGTCCAACCCGCCGTTCGCCAAGTGGTTCGAGGACGGCAAGCTCAACGCCGCTTACAACGCCGTGGACCGCCATGTGGAGGCCGGCAACGGCGACCGCGTGGCCCTGCACTTCGAAGGCGAGCCCGGTGATAGCAAGTCCTACACCTACTCGGAGCTCAAGGACGAGGTCTCCAAGGCCGCTAACGCGATGGAAGCCCTGGGCGTCACCAAGGGTGATCGCGTGGCCGTGTACATGCCGATGATCGCGGAGGCCGTCATCACCATGTTGGCCTGCGCCCGCATCGGCGCGATCCACTCCGTGGTCTTCGGCGGCTTCTCCGCAGACGCTTTGCGCTCGCGTATTGATGATGGCGAGGCCAAGCTCGTGGTCACCGCGGACGGTTCCTACCGCCGTGGCAAGCCCACCCAGCTCAAGCCCGCCGTGGATGAGGCCCTCTCCAAGGGTGGAGAGAGCGTCAAGCATGTTCTCGTGGTCAAGCGCAACGGCAGCGACGTGCCCTTCGAGGACGGCCGCGACGTGTGGTGGCACGAGGCTCTCGAGTCCGCCAGCACCGAACACACCCCGTCCGAACAGGGCGCGGAAGATCCCCTGTTCGTGCTCTACACCTCCGGCACCACCGGTAAGCCCAAGGGCATCCTGCACACCACCGGTGGATACCTGACCCAGGCCGCGTTCACACACAAGAATGTGTTCGACCTCAAGCCCGAGACGGATGTCTACTGGTGCACCGCGGACGTCGGGTGGGTCACCGGCCACACCTACATCACCTACGGTCCGCTGCTCAACGGCGCCACCCAGGTGATCTACGAGGGCACCCCCGACTCTCCGCACCGCGGCCGGTTCTGGGAGATCGTGCAGAAGTACGGCGTGACCATCCTCTACACCTCCCCCACCGCCATCCGCACCATGATGAAGTGGGGCGAGGACATCCCCGCCGAATTCGACCTCAGCACCCTGCGCTTGCTGGGCACCGTGGGCGAGGCCATCAACCCGGAGGCCTGGTCCTGGTTCCACAAGCACATCGGTGGCGGCAAGTGCCCCATCGTGGACACCTGGTGGCAGACCGAGACCGGCGCCATCATGATCTCCCCGCTCCCGGGCGTGACAGAGGCCAAGCCGGGCTCCGCGCAGATCCCGCTTCCCGGCATCGCCGTGGACGTCGTGGACGATGCCGGCAACTCACTGCCCAACGAGACCGATGGCTTCCTGGTGGTCCGCAAGCCGTGGCCGGCCATGCTGCGCACCATTTGGGGTGACGACGAGCGCTTCGTCAACACCTACTGGGCCCAGTTCGGCGACAAGTACTTTGCCGGTGACGGCGCCAAGCGCGA
>JAKDKI010000158.1 GCA_030453435.1 Kocuria sp. | reverse complement strand
TTCGACCGCACCGCGGACCGCGTGGTCGAGCGCTTGCTGCCGCTGTACGAGGCCGCCGCGTCCAAGGAGACCGGCACCATGTTCATCAACCTGGACATGGAGATCTACTCGGACCTGGAATTGACCATGGAGGTCTTCCAGCGTCTGCTCAACAAGCCCCAGTTGAAAAATCTGGAAGCCGGCATCGTGGTGCAGGCTTACCTCCCGGACGCCCTGGGTGCCGTGAAGCGGCTCTCCGAGTGGTCCGCCGAGCGCGTGGCCGATGGTGGCGCGGAGATCAAGGTTCGCCTGGTCAAGGGCGCCAACCTGGCCCTGGAGCGCGTGGACGCGGAGATGCACGGTTGGCCCATCGCCACCATGCCGTCCAAGCAGGCCACGGACACCAACTACAAGCGCGTGCTGAGCTGGTTGTTCACCCCGGAGCGCATGCGCGGCCTCAAGCTGGGCGTGGCCGGACACAACCTGTTCGACATTGCCCTCGCTCACCTGCTCGCTGACAAGCGCGGTGTGACGGACCGGATCGATTTCGAGATGCTCCAGGGCATGGCCACCGAGCAGAGTGAGGCCGTGTCCACGGACGTCGGCCAGCTGTTGCTGTACGTACCGGCCGTGCGCCCCACCGAGTTCGACGTCGCCGTGTCCTACCTGGTGCGCCGCCTCGAGGAGAACTCCGCGAGTGCGAACTTCATGTCCGGAATCTTTGATCTGGCCCCGGACAACCGCATCTTCAAGCGCGAGGAAAGTCGTTTCCGCGCGGCCCTCGAGGACCTGGAGCCGGACCCGGAGCCCCTGTCACCGAGCCGTACGCAGGACCGCGCCCAGGAGACCGCGGGCGATGAGCTCACCCAGCCCCTGGACGAGCCGTTCATGAACGAGCCGGATACGGACATCTCCACCCGCGCCAACCAGGCATGGGCCGAGAAGATCGCCGCGCACATCGCGGACAAGGAATGGTTCGAGAACTTGCCGGTTCCCGAGGTGCTCAAGGACGTCGAGGACGACTCGAGCGAGGCTGTCGAGGCCGTGAACGACGTCGTCGCGCGCGCTAAGGCTGCCGGCAAGACCTGGGCGGCCACCCCCGCCCGTGAACGCGCCGAAATCCTCAACCGCGCCGGCGACATCCTGGCTGCTCGCCGCGGGCACCTCTTGGCCGTGGCCGGCGCCGAGACCGGCAAGGTACTTGAGCAGGGTGACCCGGAGATTTCCGAGGCCGTGGACTTCTGCCGCTACTACGCACGGCGTGCGCTGGAGCTGGAGTTCGTGGACGGCGGTAAGTTCACCCCGCACCACATCACCGTGGTGACCCCGCCGTGGAACTTCCCGATCGCTATCCCCACCGGCACCACCGTGGCGCCGCTGGCCACCGGTTCGGCGGTGATTCACAAGCCGTCGCCGGAGACCCGCCGCTGCTCCGCGGCCATCTGTGACGCCCTGTGGGAGGCCGGTGTGCCCCGCGATGTGCTGCAGCTCGTGGACGCAGTGGAAGGTGACGCCGGTAAGACACTCATCTCCCACCCGGACGTTGAGCGCGTGGTGCTGACCGGCGCGTACGAAACCGCTCAGTTGTTCGCCAAGTGGTTCCCCGAGCGCCCGCTCACCGCGGAGACCTCCGGTAAGAACTCCCTGGTGATCACGCCCAGCTCGGACCGCGACCAGGCCGTGTGGGACCTGGTGTCCAGCGCGTTCGGTCACGCGGGCCAGAAGTGCTCGGCGGCTTCGCTGGGCATCCTGGTCGGTTCCGTTGCGACCTCCGATCGTTTCCGCCGCCAGCTCGTGGATGCCGCGTCCTCCATGGTGGTCGCATGGCCCGAGGATCTTCAGGCCTCAGTGGGCCCCACCGTTGAGAAGGCCGAGGGCAAGTTGCTCAAGGCACTCACCGAGCTGGAGCCCGGCGAGGAATGGTTGATCGAGCCCGAGCAGCTGGACGATACCGGCAAGCTGTGGCGCCCCGGCATCCGCACGGGTGTGAAGCCCGGTTCGTTCTTCCACCTGACCGAGTGCTTCGGTCCGGTGCTGGGTCTGATGCACGCGGAGGACTTGGACGAGGCCATCGAGCTGCAGAACGCCACGGATTACGGCCTGACCGCCGGCATCCACTCCCTGGATGCGGACGAAATCCTGTACTGGGTGGACCGTGTTCAGGCGGGCAACCTGTACGTGAACCGCGGTATCACCGGCGCGATCGTGCAGCGCCAGCCCTTCGGTGGTTGGAAGCGTTCCTCCGTGGGCCTGGGTGCCAAGGCCGGTGGCCCCAACTACCTGGCGTCGCTGGGTCGCTGGTGCCGCGAAGGCTTCACATCCTCGGGTTCGGACCGCAGCGCGGCCGGCGCTTGGGTTCTGGAGCCGCGCGTGCACCGTGGGCTGGACGCCGTCCTGCCCCTGGTGGACGAGGAAGCCCAGGTGTGGCTGCGCCGCGCCGCTATGTCCGATCAGTCGGAGTGGCAGCGTGAGTTCGGCCAGGTCAAGGACCCCACCGCCCTGGTCAGCGAGGCCAACCTGTTCCGCTACCGCCCCCGCACCGTGATCGTGCGTGCGGCAGAGGGAGCATCTCTGACCGACATCCTGCGTGTGGGTCTTGCGGCCTCGCGTTCGGGTTCGCACGTGGTCCTGAGCCCGTCGGAAGAGCTGCCCGAGCAGGTGGGTCAGCTGTTCACCACGGTGCTCTCACCCGCGACCGACCTGGACTTCGCCCACGCACTGGGCGCCGGTTCGCTGGGTGCGTTCGCGGAGCTGGCGGACAAGGAGATCATCAACGACACCGACCTCAACGTGGACCACGGCGCTCGCGTCCGTGTAATCCAGCCGTGGGAGGGCACTGACGATGACCTCAAGCCGCTCTACGAGGTTCGCGCCGAGCACCCGGATATCGCCCTCATCACGGACGACGTGGTGGGCACCGGGCGCATCGAGTTGATGTACATGCTCTCCGAGCAGGCCGTGTCCATCACCATGCACCGCTTCGGCAACCACAGCCCGTCCATGGACCGGGTCGTGAAGGAGATTCGGGCCAACAAGTAACCCGTTCTCTGAGGCAACGCTAGATCTGAGGCCGTTTCAAGCCAGTTTTTCCCGTTCCGGGTGGCTTGGGGCGGTCTCAGTTCTTGGCCGAAACATGTGAGTCCGTAAAGCTGCCGTTTCGTTGAGTCGAGAGGAAGTTTTACGCACTCAGATGTTTGCGCGACCAGACGCGGCTACAGCACCAGGGTCAGCACAAAGATGATCGCGATGATCACCAGGAACACGATGCCCCAGTTACGCAGCACGTGCTTGTCGCTGTCCCGGGTTTCCTGACTGTTGGGATCCCGGTCCGCATAGCGGTCACTGCCCACGCCGTAGTACAGCTCTGAGGTTGAGGGCTCACGGGGCGGAACCGGCCCGGCAGGCGGCTGATCCGCGGGAGGTGCGCCTGCGGCGTCGTCGGTCTTGCGAGGACCCATGGGCCAGAAGCGATCCGCGTCGAAAATCTTGTCCCGCTTGGACGGCTCATCGGTGCCCGTGTCCGGGCGCGGGCCGTTGAGCGAATCGCGCACGGGCACGCCGGTACCCGGGTACTCGCTGCCGCGGGGGTTCTTGTTCGAGGTGTCTTCCGCGAACGGATCCGGTTCGTCATCCCCGACCAGCTCCGACTCCGGAATGCCGCTCGTGGTGACGGTTGGCCCCGAGCTGCTCGCAGAGCTCAGGGGATCCTGCGGGGAAGGCCTTGAGGCAGGTTCGGCAACCGAGGACGTCGCTCCATCCGTGTCGCTGACGCGATCCGCTGCCTGCCGCAACACCTCGGAGACTCGTTCGAGCGGTCCGCGCTGATTGCGCTTGGCGCTCTGCTGGGCAACCTGCTCCGCGCGGCTGGCCACGGAACGCAGCACCGAGGCGTCCTTGAGCTCAAGGTCGCGGGCGGCCATGGCGAGTTCGAGCGGGGGATCGGCGGGGTCGGGTTTGGTGGCCCATTCCAGCAGGCCGGTCAGCACCGGGCTCGACAGCGACTTTTTGAGAGCGGGGCGCAGCGCCTCCACCTCGGAGAGGGCCACGAGTTCCCGCGGTGGGGTGGAACCGTAACCGCGGGCAGCTTGATCCAATGGGCCGCGGTCGTTGAACAACGCGGCGAGCATGGCGGCGGACGCGTACCGGTCTTCCGGGGTAGAGGCCTCGGAACTCTGCGTGAGTAACTGCCGCTGAGCCGGTGCTCCGGCATCGCGCACAACGTCCAGCAATGCGGGGTCCGCACGCACGAGCCGTGCGGGCTCGCTCAAGGCGCGGGCAAGGTCCGGGTCAAGCTCTTCACTCATGTCGATCGCCTCCGTAGTCCGTTCTACGAGCCTACGTGAGAGTGCGTGCGCCGTGCAGTAGCGGGGCCGGGCCAGGGCACTACCCCAGGGGCTGGGGCAAACGCGACTGAACCCCGCCCCGTCTCGCACTCCGGACCAGCACTGTCGCGAATCAGTTAGGCCCGCTAATGTGCTGTGAGTGACACGTCCCACATCTGATGCCTCGAGCCGCGCACCCGGAGTGCTGCTGTTCGTGTTGATGGGGGCCATGGCCATCGGGCCGGTGTTCAACTACGCGCTGGGGTCACTGAGCGCGCTGATCGTGGACGAGTACGGCATCACCGAGGGCCAGTACGGGTTCATCTTGGCCGCGGTCTACATCTCTGCAGGGCTCACGGCCACGTTCCTCGGGGTGCTCGCCGACAAGCTCACTCCGCGTTTCCAGATCGCGTTGATCTTCTCGGGCATCGTGGTTGCGTTCCTGGTGAGCGCCATGTGGCAGTCCTTCGTGGTGTTGCTGGCTGCCGCGCTGATCGCCGGCATCACACAGTCCTTCTCGAATCCCGCGACCAACCGCCTGATCGCGCAGCGCACGAGCTTCGCCCAGCGTGGCCGGTGGATGGGCTGGAAACAGTCCGGCGTGCAGATGGGCCTGCTGATTTCGGGGCTCACATTTCCGTTCCTGGGCGCGGCTCTTGGCTGGCAGACCTCCGCCCTGATCGGCGCCGCGGCATGCGTTCCCGCGCTGGTGATTGCGTGGCTGATCATCACCAAGGTCGAGCGCGACGTCGCCTCCCGGCCCCTTCCTCCCGCGCCCGCCGAATCTGCCATACCCTGCCGCGAGAAATTGCCGACGGCGGTCTGGCTGTTCTCCCTCGTGGCGTTCCTCAACGCCGTGGGAACCCAGGGTGTCACCGTCTACTCGTCGCTGTTCGCCGTGCGCGCCCTGGACTTTTCGCTGACCGTTGCGGGAATGATCATCGGCGTGATCGGTGTGTTCGGCATCTTGAGCCGCATCGGCTGGGGGCGCGTGGCCGGGCGGATGGCGCAACCGTCCGTGCTCATCCAGATCATGAGCCTGGGCGGCGTGATCGGGTTGCTCTTCCTGATCGCCGCCGAGATGTTCCAACAGGGATGGCTCATGTGGGTGGGCATCCTGTTCCACGCGACCCTGCCGCTGGCCGCCAACGTCATCATCAATTCCGGCACGGTGGCGGCCGCGCCGGCAGCCAAGGTGGGAGCGGCGTCGGGCCTGGTGGCGACCGGCATGTACTTGGGTTTCGGCGCGGGTCCACTGATTGTGGGGCAGCTCGTGGACCTCACCGGGAGTTTTACCGCGGGCTGGATCGCGGTGGCCGTCACGTATGTGGCCAGTGTGGTGGTCGCGATCATTCTGAGCCGACTGCAAAAACGTTCGAAGTGAGTCCCCCTCGTGTGGTCCCATGGAGACATGGGCACCCCACGCACTGACCTCGCACACGTTCTCAAACGCCTGGACGGCAACAGTTACGGCGCGTACAAGCAGCTCAAGGGCGGCTGGCGTGTTGGCGACGTCGAGCTGC
>JAKDKI010000157.1 GCA_030453435.1 Kocuria sp. | reverse complement strand
AGCGCTCGGCCTCGGTCAGCAGGGAGGGTCGTCCGGAGTAGTCGCGGGACAGCCGTTTGAACTCTTGCTGGAACTCGTCGTCGACTCGTGCCTTGTCGAAGACCTCGGTCAGCTCGTCCAAGGCGGCCACCAGCGATTCCGGCATCCAGCGGCCACCGAAGTCACCGAAATACGGACCGGGAGCGTGTTTGAGGGACTCGTCACCGGCACCGGGCGAAGCGGCGCCGTCGGCGGCAAGCTGCTGGGCGGCGAACTCGGCCTGGGCTGCGGGGGGCTTCTTGCCCGCCAGGAAATCCGCGCGGGCGGCGGCGCCCACGTCGCGGAATCGGGAAATCGTTTGGGCGGGGTCGTCAGACTTGACCAATACTTCGCCGGTCAGCACCGCATTGGCACCGTGGCCCGCGTAGAGCTTGATCTGGTCCTCGCCGGCCACGCCGGACTCGGCAATGATCACGGCATCCGTGGGGATCTGGTCCGCAAGACGGCCGAACGTGTTGACGTCCACCTCGAGCGTCTTCAGGTTTCGAGTGTTCACCCCGATGATTCGTGAACCGACCGCAACGGCCCGCTCGATTTCCTCGGGGGTGTGGGTTTCGACCAGTGCGTGCATACCGAGCTCGTGAGTCAGCTTCAGGAACGCGCGGAGGGTCTCATCGTCCAGGGCAGCCACGATGAGGAGCACCATGTCAGCACCGTGGGCGCGGGCTTCCCAGATCTGGTACTCGTCCACGGTGAAGTCCTTGCGCAGGACCGGAATGTTCACGGCCTGGCGCACGGCGTCCAGGTCAGTGAGAGACCCGCCAAAGCGGCGCTTCTCGGTCAGCACGGAAATCGCGGAGGCGCCGCCTCGTTCGTAGGACGCCGCCAGTGACGCTGGATCGGTGATCTCCGCCAGCGCCCCCTTGGACGGGCTGGAACGCTTGACTTCTGAAAGCACCTGGACCGACCCGGAGTCGCTGCCGCGCAGGGCACTTTCCGCATCCAACGCGGGAGCCTGAGTCCTGGCGGTGCGCTGCAGTTGCTGCAGACTCACCACCGCGCGGCGCGCTTCAAGATCCTCGCGCACTCCCTCGATGATCTGGTCCAGCACCGTATCGGTGCGTTGCTGACTCATGAAAATCCTCACTTATGTCTGTCCCGTCATTGGCCCGACAACATGCGGCCCGTATGACGATGACCAGTTCCACAGGTCTTGGAACTGGTCATGGTCTTGAACCGGTGGCGCGTGGGAACGGCCACCGGCGCTGAGATCACGCGGCTCAGTGGTTGAGTTTCTCGCTGCCCTTGCCGTGGCCCATGGCCTTGAGGACTGCACCCACGATGAGGCCCACCACGATCAAGCCGATGCCCACCACGGTGACGGGGGTCGAGGCGATGGTGAAGCCCACGCAACCCACGATCACGCCGACCGCCATGATGGCGATGCAAGCCCAGGCGGCAACGGTGTTGCCGTGGCCGACAGCGGCCGTGTGGTCCAGGATGACTTGGTTGGTGTTCGACATGTGTGTCCACTCTCCCGTGCCGGTTGAGCCGTGCGGCTCATACAGTGATCGGCGCGCGTTGGAGCGCACCGGAAATTCTTTTGGTCCCATTGTGCCATTACCCCGGTACTTGATGGTTCAGCACCACGCACACATTACTCATGAGGTCACGGCCCGCGGGTGGGGTCCTCACCCCGGGTGAAAGCATCCCACGCATCGATGTCATCGGAGTGCTCGGTAGTGACCTTCTCCCCCGCCGAGGTCGCTTTGTTACCGGCCAGCGCGTCACGGTCGTAGCGCTGTCCAGACTTCTTGCGGGCGTTCCGAGCGACCAGGACGAGCCACAGTCCGCACAGGATCAGCGCGGCAGCGGCCGCCACCGCGAGCCAAGGGAAAACGGTCAGCGCGAATTCGCCACCGGTGCCCACGGCGCCGGTCTGCGTGCCCACGGTGCCGCGGGCGGCGTTCTCCGGGTCGGCCGTCACCGCGAGAATCGCGAAGATGGCGCCAATTCCTGCCAGGGACACCACCGCACCCACGATGGTCCGCAGCACCCGGCCCGCGAGGGTGGAGGCCACCGCGGCGGCACCCGCAACGAGACCCAGGGCTGTGACGGCCGGAGCGGCGTCGGAACCCGCGACGTCCACCGTGATCGGCTGCAAAGTGGTCTCCACGGTCGCGTGGATCCAGGTGGCCGCGGAGGCAGCGAACAGTCCGATCGCGCACACCAGCGTGGCCAGAACTGCGGGTGCCGTACGACGCAACACGGTGGTCCTTTCTACTGCAGAAGGTGGTAGCGGGTCAGCGCGAGAGGTCGCGCAAGGACTCGGCCACCAGGGCTGCCCGCAACGGTGCGGTTGCCTTATTGAGGGACTCGAGGGCTTCCGTCTCCGGGTCCGAGTCAGCCACGATACCGCCGCCCGCCTGGACGTAGGCCGTGTCATTGACCAGCAGAGCGGTGCGGATGGCGATGGCCATGTCCATGTTCCCCGCAAAGTCCATGTAACCGACCACGCCTCCGTACACGGCACGGCGCAGCGGTTCGTATTCATCGAGTAGCTGCAGGGCGCGGGGTTTGGGGGCGCCGGAAAGCGTGCCCGCCGGGAAAGTCGCGGCCAGAACGTCGTACGCGGACACGCCCTCACGCATCTTGGCGACCACCGTGGAGCACAAGTGCATGATGTGGCTGAAGCGCTCGATCTCCATGAACTCGCTGACATCCACGGACCCGGGCACCGCCACCTTGGACAGGTCATTGCGGGCGAGGTCCACGAGCATGAGGTGCTCGGCACGCTCTTTCTCGTCCGCGAGCAGATCGTGGCCGAGGGCCACGTCCTCGTCCACGGTGGCGCCACGTGGCCGGGAACCCGCAATCGGGTGCGTCATGGCCTGGCGTCCCGTCACGGTGACCAGCGCCTCCGGTGAGGACCCCACGATCGAGTAGGGGCGACCGTGCGCGTCTTCGAACGAGTAGAGGTACATGTAGGGGCTGGGATTGATCCGGCGCAAAGTGCGATAGACGTCCAGGGCGTCCGCGTGGCATTCGGCCTCGAAGCGCCGCGAGACGACCACCTGGAAAATATCCCCGTCGACAATGGCCTTCTTGCCGCGGTTAATCGCGTCGATGAACAACTCACGGTCCCACGACTGTCGGGCTGCGCCCTCGATGTCCGTGATGTCCTGGGCATTCGGGTCCATGACGGAAACCGTGGAGCGTTCGAGCGGGGTGGCCAGGCGGCTGACCATCTCACGCAACCGAGAGACCGCGTCATGGTAGGCGGCATCCACGTTGTCGTCGGTGCCATTGACGTTCACGGCATTGGCCACCAGCATCACGGTGCCCTCGGTGCTGTCGTGCACGGCCATGTCCGCGACCAGGTTCATGGCCAGCTCGGGCATGTTCAGGTCGTCCTCGGGCGGATTGGGCAGCTTCTCCCAGCGGCGCACGGCCTCCCATCCCACGAACCCGACCATTCCGGAAGTCAGCGGGGGCACGCCCTCGAACGGCTCGGTGTGCAGTAGGTCCATGGTCGCCCGTAAAGCATCCAAGGGGTCTCCGGTCACAGGCGCACCGGCCAGCGCCTCCCCCAACCAATGCGCCTGCCCGTCCTTCGCCGTCAGTGTGGCGAACGAGCGAGCGCCCACGAACGAGTACCGCGACCACACGCCGCCTTCGGCCGCAGATTCCAAGAGGAACGTGCCCGGAGCGGGTTTGCCGCCGCGCACCACGAGGGAGCGGTAGAGGCCGATGGGCGTCATGGAATCCGCGAGCACCGTGGTGCGTACGGGAATCACACGCCGCGTGGCGGCGTACTCACGAAATTCCTGCAGGGTGGGGGTGATGGTGCCGAGCTGTTGCATTTAAACCGCCTGTTGAGCGTTCAGGTCACGATCGTCGAAACACGTGCGCGCGCCCGTGTGGCACGCGGCACCGGTTTGATCGACCTTGACGAGCAGGGCATCGCCGTCGCAGTCGAGGCTGACGGAATGCACCTTTTGAATGTGGCCGGAGGTGTCTCCCTTGCGCCAATACTCCTGGCGCGACCGCGACCAGAAAGTAACGCGGCCTTCCGTGAGGGTGCGGTGCAGGGCTTCGTCGTTCATCCAGCCGAGCATGAGCACGTCACCGGTGTCGTATTGCTGGATCACGGCCGCCACGAGCCCCGCCGAGTCCCGCTTGAGACGGTGTGCGATCTGCGGATCAAGGTGACTGTCGAAAAATTCTCGGGGGGTGTTCTCCACGGTGTTCAACTCTTCCGTGCGCATCAGCGCACCTCATACCCTGCTGCGCGCAGAGCGTCCTTGACCTCGGCGATCGCACCCACGGGCCCGAAGTGGAAGACCGAGGCGGCCAGAACGGCGTCGGCCCCGGCCGCAACCGCGGGCGGGAAGTGCTCGGGGGCGCCCGCACCGCCGGAGGCGATCAGCGGGACGGACACGCGTTCGCGCACCGCGCGGATCATCTCCAGGTCGAAGCCTTCACGGGTGCCGTCGGCGTCCATGGAATTGAGTAGGATCTCCCCCACCCCGCGTTCCTCGGCCTCCTGGCACCAATCCAGTGCGTCGATGCCGGTGAGCTTGCGGCCACCGTGCGTGGTGACTTCGAAGCCCGACGGCGTGTTGCCCGTGCGTTTCGCATCGCACGAGAGCACGAGCACCTGGTTGCCGAAGCGATTGGTGATCTCGTTGATGACCTCGGGCCGGGCGATGGCAGCGGTGTTGATGGACGCCTTGTCCGCACCGGTGCGCAGCAGCCGGTCGACATCCTCCGGGGTGCGCACGCCGCCGCCCACGGTGAGCGGAATGAAGACCTGTTCGGCGGTGCGGGAGACCACGTCGAACATGGTGACCCGATCACTCGAGGACGCGGTGACGTCCAAGAACGTGAGCTCATCAGCGCCCGCTAGGTTGTATCGGGCGGCAAGTTCAACCGGATCACCGGCGTCGCGCAGATTCTCGAAGTTCACGCCCTTGACCACGCGACCCGCGTCCACATCGAGACACGGAATCACTCGTACGGCCACACCCATAGTGCTGTTCCTAACTACTTGCTGAAACGTGGAGCGCTTGCGCGTTAGATCCGGGCAGCCTGAATGGGCGAGACCAGGATCGCGCGGGCTCCGGCGTCGTAGAGGGCGTCCATGATGTTGTTGGTGTCGCTCTTACGCACCATGGCGCGTACGGCCACCGAGCCGTCGCGACCCAGCGGGGCGATGGTGGGGCTCTGCATGCCCGGAGTGATCTTGGTCGCGGCTTCCAAGTGGTCCTCGGAGATGTCGTAGTCCATCATCACGTACTGCCTGGCAACGAGGACGCCGCGCAGGCGGCGCCGCAGCACCTCGAGACCCTCCAGCTCCCCTTCCTGCTGACGGCGGATCAACAGCGCTTCGGAGCGCATGATGGGCTGGTCGAAGATTTCCAGGCCGGCCGCGCGCAGCGTGTTACCGGTCTCCACAACGTCCGCAATGGCATCAGCCACACCCAACCGGATCGAGGATTCCACGGCACCGTCCAGGCGGACGACCTCAGCGTTGACACCCTGCTTCTCCACGTACTTCTTCAACAACAGGTCGTAGCTCGTGGCCACGCGCTTGCCCTCGAGTTCCTTGACGGAGGAGAACTGGCCGATCGGCCCGGCCAGGTGGAACGTCGATCGGGCGAAGTCCAGCCCGAGGTCCTCCGCGGCATCCGCACCGGAGTCCAACAGCAGATCACGGCCGGTGATCCCCAGATCCAGGGTGCCACCGCCCACGTAGATCGCAATGTCCCGGGGACGCAGGTAAAAGAATTCGACGTGATTGTCGTTGTCGACCAGCACCAGCTCGCGGCTGCTGCGCCGCTGCCGGTAACCGGCCTCGGTGAGCATGGTG
>JAKDKI010000156.1 GCA_030453435.1 Kocuria sp. | reverse complement strand
ATTCGCGAGATCGTGAAGAACCTGGGTATCTCCGACGCCCGCATGGAGCGCGGCAACGTGCGTTGCGACGCCAACGTCTCCCTGATGCCCAAGGGCACCACCGAGTTCGGCACGCGCTCGGAGACCAAGAACGTGAACTCGCTGCGCGCCGTCGAACGCGCCGTGCGTTTCGAGATCCAGCGCCACGCCGCCGTGCTGTCGGCGGGCGAGAAGATCGTCCAGGAAACCCGTCATTGGCACGAGGACACCCGGTCCACCACGTCCGGTCGCCCCAAGTCCGACGCCGATGATTACCGCTACTTCCCCGAACCGGACCTGGTTCCCGTGGTCACCACGGAAGCGTGGATCGAGGAACTGCGGGCTCAGCTGCCCGAGCCGCCGGCCCAGCGCCGCAAGCGTCTCAAGGCCGAGTGGGGTTACTCGGACGAGGAGTTCCGGGACGTCGTGAACGCCGGCGTCATGGACGAGATCGAGCAGACCATCGCGGCTGGCGCTTCACCGGCCGTGGCTCGTAAGTGGTGGATGGGCGAGATCGCTCGCCTGGCCAAGCAGGCCGAGGTCGAGATCGTGGATCTGCCGGTGACTCCGGCCCATGTGGTCGAGGTCAACGCGCTGATCGACGAGGGCAAGATCAACGACAAGCTGGCCAAGAAGGTCATTGGATTCGTGGTCGAGGGCGAGGGTTCCCCGTCCGAGATCGTCGAGGCTCGCGGCCTTGCGGTTGTTTCGGACGACGGCGCTCTCACGGCTGCCGTCGACGACGCCATGGCCCAGATGCCGGACGTGGTCGAGAAGATCAAGGGCGGCAAGGTCCAGGCCGTGGGCGCGCTCATCGGCCCGGTCATGAAGGCAACCCGCGGTCAGGCGGACGCCGGTCGCGTGCGCCAGATCATCCTGGAGAAGCTGGGCGTACAGGGCTAGCTTCCTCTGCCGCCGGTGTGTCTATGCCGGACGAATCTCAAGTGAGGGTCGTGCAGATTCCGAGTCAGGAATCAGCACGACCCTCACTTCACGCTGGAGGCCTTAATTCTTCACGGGAACGTCTTCACTGACGAGCCATTCGCGGAGGCCATTCTCTACCGCGGACGGCGTGTTGACGATCTGGGCGATGCGCTCGCGGTTCTGTGTGTCTTGCGCTTGCGAGCGGCAGATCCCGTTCGGCGAGTCCGAGGCCGTCGAGCACCACGCGTACTGACCGCCCTGCGTGTTCGAGCTGGGGGCCCAGGACAGGTCACTGACGTCCCAGTTGCCGTTCTCCGTTTTCGCGAACTGGAACCGTGCGATCAGACCATCGTTGTTGCTCGGCATCATGGGGGCGGTCTCCGTGACCGTGTTACCCACGCCGTAGACGATCCAGGTACCGTCGTGATTTTCGATGGGCTGAACGCTGTGGGATCCGTGCCCGTAGATGGCGTCAAAGGCGCCGGAGTCGGCCAGTGCGTGGGCGGTACGGACTTGGAAGTCATCGGCCGTATCCGTGTATTCGATGATGGAATGCATGGCTGCCACCACCACGTCAGCGCCTTGCTCGCGTGCTTTGTTGGCCTGATCCACGGCGCGGTCGATGTCTGCTTGGGCAACAGCGGGATCTTCAGTCGGATCCTCGCCGTCCCGGAAGCGATCAACCTGCCAGTCGTGCTCCGGCACTTTCTTGTTGAGACTGTTGGTGCCCGTCACGATTGCCACGGTGCCGGCCTCGGTGTGAATGAGTAGCGGTTCTTCTGACGTTGCCTCGGACTCGTAGGATCCGGTGTGCTGCAAACCGGCCTCGTTCAAGGACGCCACCGTCCGGTTCAGGCCCTCGGTTCCGTGATCAATGGTGTGGTTGCTGGCGGTGGTGCACGCGTCATAGCCCACCGACTTCACGGCGCTGAAGATCTCAGGCGGAACCTGGAAGTCCGGGTAGTCCGCGTAAGGCCCGCCCTGCTCCGCTACGGGAGTCTCGGCATGGCAGACGCCGATGTCAGAGTTCTCCAGGTACGGTCGCTGTCCCGCGAGGAGGGGCTCAAAATCGAAATGCTGACCGTCATGGGCAGCTGGGTCCGTGACGAAGTTGTCCCACAGCCCGTGGTGCAGGAGAAGATCACCCGTCACGGACATGGTGATGCAACTGTCCTCCGGGCACTCGGGCCCGGACGCGGCGGGGGAGAGCGTGTGGGAAGACTCGGGGGCGGACGCGGATTGGGCATCCTCAGGTGCTTGCTGCGCAGAATCCTCGGATTCATTCGCGCATCCGGACAGGCCGCCAGCGGTCAGGCCGGCAGCCGCCGCGAGAGTCAGGAATCGGAACCGGTGAGACGTCATGAAGCCCATGGATCGATGGTTTCACAGTCAAAACATGGCACGAATCACATTTAGGACGTGTTCGAACTCAATCGGCTGGATTTAAGTCATTAAATCCTGATCTATTTCGTGAGATGCTCTTCACATGAAGCAAGTCCAAGGTTAGGCTTTCCTAAGTTTGGCAGTCACACAGAGAGCGAGGAAGCCATGGTCGAGCGAACGATTGGTGGCCAGTCTCAAGGTTCCAGCACCCACGATCGAGCAGTGTCACTGGCACATCGAATGCTTGCGGGGGCGGGGCGCGCGGCACTGGTTGCCTACGGGCTCGAAGGGCAGCCCACGCTCGATGCACTGGCTCACGGCATGGCCGGCAATGGCGAACTCATGGTGGCGACCACCGTGTTCTCTGGTTCTGACGACGCGGTTCTGCTCAACCCGGGCGCGCGCATGGATGTTCGGATGGACATCACCAAGCTCTCCCCGGAACCTCGCGTGGAGATTCTCACGGCCAGCGCGCACATGCTCGGTCAGCTCGAATGGCTGGATTCCGAGCGCGCCTCCGATGTGCTCGAGTACGACGACGTGCCCGAGATGGTCAAAGCCGTGGCCGAGTCGCCCTTCGGAATGCTCGGCATCGTCAGGGTCTCGCGGGTTCTGCTGCACGACGGCGTGGGTGCCACGGCCATTCCGTTCGCGCGCCTGGTCGAGCGGCATGACGACGTCGCTCTGGCCGGCTTGGGCGACATCGAGACCGTTGGTCTGGATGTTGCGTCCAGCCTGGATTCCGTTGATCTTGCCTCGCTGTGCGATGCCGTCAGTCACGGCTGGGTCGAGGCGCGTGTCCTGAGCGAGAAGCCCTCTGTGGGAGGTTGCTCCCACACCAAGAACCGAGAGTTCGTGGTGGATGTCGATGTTACTGGCTTGACGGTCATGCGTAACGGTGCTGAGCGCACTCACGTGTTCTTCGTGCCGTTCGATCGCGAGTCCGTGGTGGAGTGTGGTGGTCTCTTGGTCCGAGTGGAGTCCCTGTTCGGGGCTCGAGTGGGCGCCGCCGAATAATCGACCCGGATTCACCCTCAATCTGGGGGTGGGTAGTCGCCCAGGCGGCTGGCTCGTCAGAACAAAAAACCGTGCCCGTGCGTTCGTGAAGAACGCGCGGGCACGGTAGTGTCCGGAAGCGAGCGATTACTCGGTTTCGTAGGAAGCGCAGTTAGCAGTGTCACCGGTCATCTCAATGGAGGATGCGGTGCACAGCAGGTCGGCGTTGTGCTTGCACTCGAGGCGCTGGCATGCACCAACCTGGCCGTTGGCGGTGGGCAGGCCTCCGCGAGCGTCCAGGGAAATGAAAGTGGTGCAGGATGCGGTGGAGCCGCTGCCGCCCACGGTGATGGCGGGCGCGGAGCAGCCGTTGTCGTTATATGCGCACGCGGTGGCGGCGCAAGCGGAGACGGCGGTCAAAGTAGCCATGATCTGTTCCTCTCAGGCGGTTCGTATTTATAAAGATACGAGCGAAAATCCCGTCTTACAAGTAAGTTGAACCTTAGATCAAACCACTCTGACGTAATTAAATTAGCGAAGTCCCATGTTCTCGAATTGCCTACCAAGGAGAGCCTTGCCTTGCTGTGACGGGCATCTCGCGGGTCCGCGGTCCGTGAAGAGTGTTTCGTAATTGGGGGACCACTAAATCAGTTCAGTATTAGCTATTCGGATTCAGGGCATCCGCGTGAAATGCGCATTAATTCCACATGACACCCTATAGAAATGAATACCTGCCAGTACCCGTAAGCTCGGCCCCTACCTGCGGTAGTCGCTACCGTCCGAGGCTCGCGTGATGTACCCGGTGTCCACGCAGTGCCGGTAGGAGGGGCACTGAGGGCAACCATGCGCCGTCGGCGGTGTCGATCAAGCCCGCGCGGTGCAGGTCCAGGAGGGCCCGCGATTGCTTGGAGGTGGGCGCCTCGGGGACTTGATCAAGGATGACCCGGGCATACATATCGCGAGTATCGGAGTTCGCGAGGGCGGCGAAAATCTGGCACGTGTTCATGGAGCAATCTTTACAGGTGGGCGGCATTGCCCTGTGCAGTCAGTTGACGTTCGAGAGCGCGCTACGGGGACCGGGATAGTGTGACCCACATGACATTTAGCTTCGACATCCCCGAGCATCTGGTCGCCTCACCTCGACTCTCCGGATTCAGTACCCATCCCTCCGGAGGTGTGATTGCTCTGCGTAAAGAACTCTCCGCTGACGGCAAGAAATACGTGACACGGGCGTGGTCCGTAGAACGCATTGTTGATCGTGCGGTCGGAAGGCAACTGACCCACGATCAGCACGGGGTCTCGGAAGTGTGTCCGGCGGCCGATGGCAATGTGTTCTTCACTTCGGGTCGGCCGTACGAGGATGACGATAAAGAACGCACGCGACTGTGGTTACTGCCGCCGCATGGCGAGGCGCGGATGATTCTGGAACGGCCTGGCGACGTCGAAGACCTCAAGCTGGGTGGCGACCGCCTGTTCTTCGTGAGCGGCACGCTCCCGTCTGCCCGCCACGCCAAGGATGTGAAGGTTGAGAACGAGAAGCTGAACAAACTCCGCGAGAACTCCGGAGTGAGCGCGGTGCTGTACGAGAAAGCGCCGACCCGGGGTTGGGATCATGACCTGGGGCCCGATGAACCGACCCTGTGGTTCGTGAGCGCGTCCAATGCGATTGATGGCGTTGCAGTGCACGACCAGGCGCGGCACGTCCGGCTCCCCGAAGGTCGATTGCTCGGTTATGAACCCTCTCACGACGGCAGTTTTGTGATGGTCACTGTGAAAACCTGGATCGAGGGCGGTTGGGAGCGTTCAGAGGTCTGGCGCGTTCCTGCCACTGAGGATGGTTCCGGGGAACCCGAACTCATCCGCGCCGCTGACCCGGACATTTGGTGGGAAACGGGTCCGGTCAGTCCCGATGGAAAGCGGGTCATTCTTCTCAAGGAGCGGCTGTGGCGAAGTACGCAGAACCTTTCCATATCCCTGTGGGTTTATGACTTCGCCTCCGGCGACGAACACGAAATCCTGCCCGGAGACGAATACTGGGGTGAAGACCCCCGCTGGATCAATGACAGCACCGTGGTGTGCAGCGCCGATTACCGCGGCCGCGGCATCGTGTTGCGCGTCAGCTGCGCGCCGGGCAAGAAGACCACCGTTGAAACGTCCGCCGGCGGCGACGGTCAGGGGTGGACGTACGGCTCGGTTCAGGTGGCGGGAGATCAGCTCTGGGCCGTGCGATCCCGAGTGGACCGTCCAGAAGAGCTCGTGCGCTGGCCCGCCGAGGAATTTTCGACCGACCCCGACCCCGTAGAAGGTCTCCTTCCAGACGGTGTTCCCGCCGGCCGACTCGAAGAGGTCACCACGACCGCCGAGGACGGCACGGAAATTCGCGCGTGGCTCGCGCTGCCGGATACACCCGCAGCCGAAGAACTTCCCCTGCTGGTATTCGTGCACGGCGGTCCGTGGGCATCCAACAACGCGTGGTTGTGGCGGTGGAACCCCTGGCCGTTCGTGGCCCGCGGCTACGCGGTATTACTTCCGGACCCTGCCATCTCGACCGGCTACGGCCAGCACATGATCGACCG
>JAKDKI010000155.1 GCA_030453435.1 Kocuria sp. | reverse complement strand
GCATGATGAGCTTGGCGAGTGCGCCAGCGATCAGGCCCAGGACGATCCAGCTAATGATGCCCATGATTCCTCCAGTTGATAACTGCTTGCTGTTACACGAAGCGGTCGCGTTCGTATGCCTTGGTCAGCGTACTGACTGCCAGCTTACTACCAGGTTACAGGAGAAACTGTCGGAACACTCAATCAGTGATTGACGGCCTTCTCCGCGCCGACACCGGTGAGCGAGCGAACCTCCATCTCGGCCTGCTTCTTGGGATCTTCCAAACGACGCTCGGTAATGGAGCCGAGGAAGCCGAGCAGGAAGGACAGCGGGATGGAGATGATGCCCGGGTTGGACAGCGGGTAGATCGCGAAGTCTGCACCCGGAATCATGGAGGTCTCTGCACCGGACATCACCGGCGAGAAGACGATCAGGACAACGGAGCTGATCAGACCTCCGTACATGGAGAACACGGCACCGCGAGTGGTAAAGCGCTTCCAGTACAGCGAGTACAGAATGGTGGGCAAGTTGGCCGAAGCAGCAACAGCGAAGGCCAATGCCACCAGGAACGCGATGTTCTGACCCTGCGCGCCGATACCACCGGCAATCGACACCAGACCGATGATCACCACGGTGGTCTTGGCGACGCGGAGTTCCTGCTTGGGGTCGGAGTTACCGTTCTTGATCACCGATGTGTAGATATCGTGCGCGAAGGACGCGGACGCCGTAATGGCCAGACCCGCAACCACCGCGAGGATAGTGGCAAACGCCACCGCTGCGATCAGACCCATGAGGATGGACCCACCCAGTTCGTACGCCAGCAGCGGCGCCGCCGAGTTCACGCCACCCGGGGCGTTCATAATCCGATCGGAACCGATCAACGCAGCGGCGCCAAAGCCCAGCACCAGGGTGAACAGGTAGAAGAGGCCGATCAAAGTGATCGCCCAGACGACGGATTTACGAGCTTCCTTGGCCGTGGGAACGGTGTAGAAGCGCATGAGCACGTGCGGCAGGCCGGCAGCGCCCAGCACGAGGGCCAGACCCAGCGAAATGAAGTCGATCTTGGTGATCTCACTCAAACCGTATTTGAGCCCCGGATCAAGCATGGCGGGGTTGTTGTTGGTTTCGACAGCCGCGCCCAGAATGGCCGAGAAGTTGAAGCCGAACAGGGCCAGAATCCACACGGTCATTACCGCAACACCGGTGACCAACAGGCAGGCCTTGATGATCTGCACCCAGGTGGTGCCCTTCATTCCGCCCACGAGCACGTAGACGATCATGATGACACCCACGACGACGATCACGAGGGACTGACCGGCCTTGGAACCAATACCGAGCAACAGGGACACGAGCGCACCTGCGCCGGCCATCTGGGCCAGGAGGTAGAAGAAGGTCACGGCCAGAGTGGAAATGGATGCAGCCACACGCACGGGGCGCTGACGCAGGCGGAAGGACAGCACGTCTGCCATGGTGAACTTGCCGGTGTTACGCAGCGGCTCGGCAATGAGCAGCAGGGCGACCAGCCAGGCGACGAAGAAGCCGATGGAGTACAAGAACCCGTCGTAACCCTGCAGTGCGATAGCACCCACAATGCCGAGGAACGACGCAGCGGAGAGATAGTCGCCCGCGATGGCCAGACCATTTTGAGTACCGGAGAACGAGCGACCGCCCGCGTAGTAGTCGGCCGCAGTGGAGGTGGATTTGGACGCGCGGATCACCACGACCAATGTCACCACCACGAAGGCCAGGAACACGCTGATGTTGATCCATGGGGTACCAACCGTTTCCGTGTCGGCCTCGGTGGCTGCATGGATCGCGGGAAGAGCCGCGGAAGAGATGTTGATCATGATTTATGCTTCCCCTCGTCCCGCACCGGAGGCCTCGAGGTGCTCGCGCAGAGCAGTGGCCTGGGGATCAAGTTTCCGGTTGGCAAAGGACACGTACGCGGCAGTAATGCCGAAGGTAGTGACGAACTGCAGGAGCCCCAAGAGCAGTCCGAGGTTCACGTTCCCGAAAATGCGCTGGGACATGAACTCGGGTGCGTAAATGGCCAGCACCACGTAGAGCAGGTACCAGACCAGGAACGCAACGGCCATGGGGAAGACGAAAGAGCGGTGAGTTTTGCGCAGTTCCTGGAACTGATCCGAACGTTGCGCTTCGGTGAAGTCGTAGGCCGCTGGGTGGGCCGAGTCGACAGGGGGCGTAGACGCCATGAGAGCCTCCTTGTGTGATGAGGACCACATTAGGCGCTTTGTATCCACAAAAACAACAGCTACGCCAAAAAGGACAAAAAACGGGCCTAGCTGTGACCTCACATCACTAGTTAGGCCCACTTTGTATACAAACGTGATGAAGTCTGGGAATCAGCGCAATGCCAGGATGAGCTCCACTACGCGGTCCAGGAAGGCATCCACCTGCTGCTCTTCGTAGCAGCGCTGGCCCTGCGCCTGACGGAACACCGCCTTACGAACCAGCGTGGGATCCAGGGCTTCGTCCGAACGGAAGTGCTCGGTGATCCGATCACACAACACATCCACATCGGCCACGGAGTACCCCAGTTGCTTACGCTGAGACGGCTGACGGAACCGCTCCCCGTGGGGACGGTTCAAACGGCCGAGCAGTGTCTGGCCCAGCAGTTCCAGGTGTTCCTCCCAGCGCTCCGGACCATGTTCGTGAATGAACGCGTCTCGTTCACGGTCTGCCAGTTCGTCCTCGAGCTCATCCAATCGCACATCGACCGGCGCCGGATCGTAACCGCCTTGAACACGGTCGAACACGCGCTCACGCACCTGTCGGCTGCCGACACCCGGTGCGGACCGGGGGTCACCAGCGGCCGTGGCCAGAACGGCGTCGACCCGCTGCAGGAAATCGTCAACTTCGGCGGGATCGTATCCCCACCGTTCCTCGTCCACGCGCGCGAAAACTCGACCCGCGTTCGTGGGGGCCGGTTCGGCATTCTCGTGGTGAGTGGCAGTGGCATTCAGACCTGGCTGGGCCTTGGTGCGGGTGTCGAGCCCCTCGATCGCCTGAGTTGGCTGGTCAGCTGCGGAGGAACCGGAGGTGTTCTCGGTCATTTTCGGTGTGTACCTTTCCAACTGCCGGAGCGATATCGCCCCGAGCCCCGTATTGCCGGGGACAATACCTATGCCAGGACGGTGAAGAGCTCGAAGATCACGTAACCGGTGATCACCGCGAAGAGAATCGAATCGATCCGATCCATGACTCCCCCGTGTCCGGGGAGCAGCGTACCCATGTCTTTAATGCCCAGCTCGCGCTTGATCATTGACTCGGAAAAATCACCCAAGGTGGCGACTGCCACGATCGCCAACGCAAGGATGATGCCCTGCCACCAGGAGTCCCCCAGCAGGAACACTGAGCACAAGACGCCCACGATCATGGCGCCGCCAGCCGAGCCTGCAAATCCCTCCCAAGACTTCTTGGGCGAGATCTTGGGTGCCATGGGATGTTTACCCCACACCACACCCACCGCGTACCCGAAGGTATCGGAGCTCACGGCCAGCAGGATGACGGTCAGAATCTTCAAGGCGCCGTTGTCCGCGTGGTAGAGCAGCATGGCCCCGCTCAACAGGAACGACGCCCAGACCAAAGCGAAGACCGAGCCCATGATGGAGAGCAGCATGCCCTCCTTGGGCCCGAAGGCGCGCCACACCACCACGATGGTCACGGACAGCGCCATGGCGTACGACAAGTACTGGGCGCCACCCTGGTACGCCGCCAGCGGCATCAGCAACGCTGCGATGACCGCCGGAACCCGGGGAATCTGAATCCCCCGGTAGCTCAAGGAACGTGCAATTTCCCACACGCCGATACCGGCGGCCGTGCCGGCCAACAGAGCCAGCACGAGTGGGAAGAGGAACAAACCCACCAGCAAGGTGGCAATGAGGATCAACGCGACCGCGATAGCCGCGGGCAAGTTGCGGCCGGCCTTGGACGGTGCGCGGTGCTCATCGCTGCGCGCCCACGGCCGCTTGATGATTTCCTTCAGCGTGCCCGTATTGAGCAGCTCGACCCGGGAAGGTTTTTCTACCGGGTTATGCCGTTCATCCGCCCGTCCGTGAGGACCGGCGGATGAACGGTTATCAGATCCCTTGGGGGTATGAGCTGCCGCCATCAGGCACCGAGCAGTTCGGTTTCCTTGTTCTTGAGCAGCTCATCAATCTGGTCAATGTGCTTCTTGGTGGCGGCGTCCAGGTCCTTTTCGCCGCGCTTGCCCTCGTCCTCGCCCACGTCGCCATCCTTGATGGCCTTTTCCATGGCTTCCTTGGCGCTACGGCGGATATTGCGCACGGACACGCGGCCTTCCTCGGCCTTGGTCGAGACGATCTTCACGTACTCCTTGCGGCGCTCCTCGGTGAGCTCCGGCATGACCACGCGAATCACGTTTCCGTCATTGGCGGGGTTCGCTCCGATGTCCGAATCACGCAGTGCCTTCTCAATGTCATTGAGGGCGGAGCGGTCGTACGGAGTGATGAGCAGGGTGCGAGCCTCGGGCGTCTGGAAAGACGCCAGCTGCTGCAGAGGGGTGGGCGTGCCGTAGTACTCGACCGTGAGGCTCGAGAACAACGCCGGGTTCGCACGACCGGTGCGAACCGTGGAGAAATCGGTCTTGGCCGCATCCACCGCTTTGGCCATCCGAGTGGTGGCGTCGGACAGGATGTCAGAAATCACGTGTATTGCTCCTTATGCGTGGAAAAGCCAGGGGTGCTGGCGGACTGCGGTACTGGGTTCCACTCTAGTCGTGGACGCAAGTACGGACGATTTACGGGGTGACCAGCGTGCCGATCTGCTCGCCGAGTACCGCGCGTGTGACGTTGCCTTCGCCCTCCATGCCGAACACACGCATGGTCACGCTGTTGTCGCGGCACAGGCTGAACGCGGTTTGGTCCATGACTCGAATGTCACGGGCCAACGCCTCGTCGTAGGTCAATGTGTTCAGGCGCTGGGCAGAGGGGTCCTTGCGGGGATCAGCGGTGTATACGCCGTCCACACCGTTCTTCGCCATCAGCACCTCGGTGGCGTGCACCTCCAGTGCCCGCTGGGCAGCCACGGTGTCGGTCGAGAAGTACGGTAGGCCTGCACCGGCGCCGAAAATCACCACGCGGTCCTTCTCCATGTGCCGGATGGCGCGGCGGGGAATATAGGTCTCGGCGACCTGCTCCATCTTGATGGCCGACTGCACGCGAGTGTCCACGCCGCACTGTTCCAGGAAGTCCTGCAGTGCCAGGCAATTCATCACGGTACCCAGCATGCCCATGTAGTCCGCGCGCGAGCGATCCATCCCGGCTTGGGAGAGCTCAGCTCCGCGGAAGAAATTGCCACCGCCCACAACGATCGAGGTTTCAACCTGGCCAACGGTTGCCGCGATCTGTTCGGCAATCCTCCGGACCACGGCGGTGTCCAAACCCACCTGGCCGCCACCGAAGACCTCGCCAGAGAGCTTCAACAACACCCTGCGGCGCTGCGGTTCGACGCGGGGATCCCGGCTCAATCGCACGGCCTCGTCGTGCAATTCGGATTCGTTGGTAGTGGGCATAGATCCTCCCGAATAAATACGTGGTCGAGGTGCGGGCCAGAATGTCGCAGACCGCTCCCCAGCATACAGAAACGGCGGGGTGTCACCGATGACTCGATAACACCCCGCCGAGGTGACCTCGTACGACGTCGCTCGCGAGCGGCGTCGGCGGAGGCTGCCTAACTAGCTAGCTCAGGCACCCACGCGGAAACGTGCGAAGGCGGTGGCGGTAGCGCCGGCCTCGGACAGCACCTGGCCAACGGACTTCTTGGAGTCCTTGGCGAAGTCCTGGTTCAACAGCACGACGTCCTTGTAGTAGCCCTTCAGACGACCCTGAACGATGTTCGGGATGATCTTGTCCGGCTTACCCTCGTTGCGAGCGGTCTCTTCGGCCACGCGCTTCTCGTTCTCGACGGTCTCTTCCGGAACGTCGG
>JAKDKI010000530.1 GCA_030453435.1 Kocuria sp. | reverse complement strand
GCCTTGCGTCCGCGGAACATGTCGATCACCACGGCCACCACGAAGTAGATGAGGAACAGGTAGCGGATGACCGCCAGGATGTCCTGGGGTGCCCAACCGAACTGTTCGATCCAGGGCAGAGTGGGCCAGGCAGCGGCCGGCAGCACCACGGTGGCCCAGTAGAGGACCTCGACCGCTTGCCACAGTCCGAATTCGATCCAGTTGCGGCGGCACAGGATCACCAGCGGCACCAGCCACAGCACGTAGTTGAGCGAGTAGTCCTTGGCGAGCAGCACGTACAGGGCCAGGAGCAAGAACATCACCTGCACCACGGAGGGTTCCCGGCGGCTCAGTAGCGAGATCAGCAGCACGAACACGAGCCCCAGGACCATGGTCAGCAGCACGAACTGACCCACGCTTCCACCGTCCAAGGCCACGCCGGTGCGCGGTTCGATGGTGTCGTTCCATACGTTCCAGAACGAGGACTGCTCGGTATTGGAATCCACCAGGTTGTTGAACTGCGCCCGCCACTGGTCCCACGCGGTGAGCATGTAGGTGCCGTTGATCAGGATCCAGGCGATCGCGGCGCAAATGAGCGCGCTGATGAAGTCCTTGATGAAGCGGTGGCGGGCGGCCATGATCAGGATGGCCAGCAGTACCACCACGGGGAAGAACGCCACAGAGGCACCGAAGCCCACCATGAAACCGGCGAGCGCCGGGTTTCCGCGCACGTAGCCGAGCAGCGCGAGCATCATGAAGAGCACGGCCCACAGGTCCCAGGTCTGGAAGCCCACGAGCACCACCACCGGCGCGAGGGCCATGACCAGGGCATCGGATTTGCGTGAGCCGCTCAGTGAGGACACCACGGCCACGATGGCCAGCCACACCAGGGCCAACAGGATGAGGGAGAGGTCCAGGTACACGCCCTGGTCCACGTCGATGCCCAGCAGGGAGGAGAGGTTGGAGGCGAACCACCCGATGATGGTGGTGATCATTCCCACCAGGACCGGCTGGTCCCCGGTGGGCCCGCCGGTGAAGAAGCCGTTGACCACGTCCGTGGAGCGCACGCCCATGTCCCCTGTGCCGATCACGGTCGCGCACAGCTCGGGAACGTCCTCGGCGAGGTTCCAGTTGGGCACTCGGCACGGCACGCGCAGCAGGTACGCCATCATGACCGTGTAGAGGCCCAGGCCGAGCAGCAGCAGGCCGGAATTACCGCCGCCGCGCTTCTTGGCGCCTTCCATGCTCATGCGCGAACTCCTCCGGTGGACACAGGGACGGCATTAGTCTTCCACGGCCCCGGCCCGTTCGCCGCTCGTGGCGCGATCCAGCCCCACAATTTACGACGCCGCGCCGATCCCCTTGGACTTGGCCCACTCGATGAGCCGCTCGCGAGCGACGTCCTCACCCACGGCACCCTCGTCCAGGCGCATTTCGAGCAGGAACTTGTAGGCCCTACCCACCTCGGGCCCCGGTCCGATGCCCAGGATCTCCATGATCTGCTGACCGTCCAGTTCGGGACGCACGGCCT
>JAKDKI010000015.1 GCA_030453435.1 Kocuria sp. | reverse complement strand
ACCTGGTGGCCTTCATTCACAAGGAGACGCAGTGACAACTTCGCCAGGTGCAACGTCCGCAGGGACCCCTCGTAAGGCCCGCACGGCCTTGGTCGTGGGCGGCGGTGTTGCTGGTTTGACGGCGGCACGCGATCTCTCCGCGGCCGGATTGCGCGTCACATTGGTCGAGGCCGATGACCACTTCGGCGGAGCAGTAGGAGCTCATGAGGTTGCGGGACTGGTTCTGGATTCCGGTGCCGAGTCCTTTGCCACTCGTTCGAACGCGGTTCCGCAGCTGCTCGAAGATCTGAACCTCAGTGACCGCGTGGTCAGCCCCAACCCGGCCGGGTCGTGGTTGTACCTGCCCGAGGGCGCCATGCCCGCGCCCAATACCGGTGTTCTAGGGATCCCGGCAGACCCCGCCGCGTCGTCACTGCGACCCGCACTGGGATGTTCCGGAATGGCTCGCGCGCGCATGGACCGGGTGCTGCCTGCATCCGTGGGTGCGGGGGAGAAGTCATTGGGTGGCCTGGTGCGCGCTCGGATGGGCACGCGCGTGCTCGATCGCCTGGTGACCCCGTTTGTGTCCGGCGTGTACTCAACCCACCCCGACGAGCTCGACGTCGACGCCGTGGCGCCCGGCCTGCGTGCCGGTCTGCGGGAGCACGGCAGCCTGTGCAGGGCCGCGGGAGCCTTGCGCGCCAAGAGTCCGGCGGGCGCCAACGTGGCCAGCCTGGACGGCGGCATGAACCAGCTCAGCGAACGACTGGTGCGCGACGTGGAGGCCCGCGGGGTCAAGATTGTCACCGATTACGACGTGATCGCCCTGGACCGTGACCCCCGCCGCCCCGGGTGGATGGTCATCCAGAGGCAACCCGCCAACGGTGACAAGACCGCCGTGGCCCGTGGAGAACTGCTGGTCATGGCCGCTGACGGCCCCACCACGGTGCGATTGCTCGGCGGACATCTGCCCGATTCGCAGCGCTATTCTCCCAAGCCAGGACCGCGGGTGGCGTTGGCCACCCTGGTGCTGGACTGCGCAGACCTCAACAATGCACCCCGCGGAACCGGTTTGTTGGTCAGCTCGGACGTCGAAGAAGTACGCGCGAAGGCGTTGACGCACTCGAGCGCAAAGTGGGCGTGGGTCCAACGCGAGGCCGGAAACGACCGCCACGTGCTGCGCCTGTCCTACGGGCGCGCGGACACTGGTAAGGACACGGTTTCGCCGGAGGTCGCGTTGCCGGACGGGCACCTCATCTCACTGGCCATCGGTGATGCCCGGACCCTCATGGGAGTGCACATCGGGCCAGAACAATTGGTCGGTGCGGACGTGGTGCGTTGGCACACCGCGCTTCCCCGCACGGACGTGGGACACAGCAAACGGGTTGAAGAATTCCGCCGGGCCATCAAGGACGTCCCGAACGTGATTGCCGTGGGAGCGTGGCTCTCGGGCACCGGGCTGGCCGCGGTGGTGACCGACACCAGGCAGCAGGTTGCCAAACTGCTGCGCAACCACGGGTACGAAACACCCGCACAGCGTGACTGAGACTTCAGCCATGACACGAGCATCGAAAGGACATACACGATGAGTGAGCACGTACACGCAGCACAGCAATCCGCCGTCGAGGCGGAGGAAAAGACCGAAGAGAAGCTGTACTGGGCTGTTTACACCGTGCTTGAACGCACCGGGGACCGCACCCCGGATGCCGATTCCGAAGCTAACCAGAGCGAATTTGATCGTTTGGTCCAGGAACTGGCCGGTGGCAATGTGACCGTGCGTGGTGTCTACGACGTGTCCGGGATGCGTGACAACGCGGACCTCATGGTGTGGTTGACCGGTGATCAGCCCGACGTGCTGCAGGAGGCCGTGCGCAAGATCCGCCGCCAGCCGCTGCTGGGCGGCACTCGTCAGGTGTGGAACGCGATGGGCGTGCACCGTGACGCGGAATTCACGCGCAACCACGCGCCGTCGTACGCGCGAGGTATTGCACCGGAGAAGTGGGTGTGCGTGTACCCGTTCGTGCGTTCCTACGAGTGGTACTACATGAACCCCGAGCGTCGTGCCGAGATGCTCAAGAACCACGGCATGAAGGCCCGCGACTACCCCCAGGTGCTCGCCAATACCATTGCGTGCTTCGGCCTCAACGACTTCGAGTGGTTGCTCGCTCTGGAGGCCCCCGAGCTGGTTGATCTGGTGGATTTGATGCGCGAATTCCGCAACACCGAAGCCCGGTTGCACGTGCGCGAGGAGATCCCGTTCTACACGGGCCGCCGGATCGAAACCGCCGAGATCGCCGAGGTGCTGCGCTAAGCATGGCACCCCTCGAACAACAGGTCACCAACCGACTCAGCGCTGCCCGGGCCGCGGAGCCGCGTCACTTCGATGCCGTGATTCTCTCCTCCTTCGGTGGGCCCGAGGGACAGGAGGATGTCATCCCGTTCCTGCGCAACGTGACCCGTGGCCGCGGTATCCCTGACGAGCGGCTCGAAGAAGTGGCCACCCATTACCGCGCCAACGGCGGGGTGAGCCCCATCAATGCTCAGAACCGAGCGCTACGCGACGCATTGGAAGCGGAATTGCGCCGCCGTGGCGTGGACGTCCCGCTGCTGTGGGCCAACCGCAACTGGGACCCGTACGTGGCTGATGTACTCACCGAGTGCAACGAACGCGGGTACAAGGACCTGTTGGTCTTGGCCACCAGCGCGTTCTCCGGCTACTCCAGCTGCCGTCAGTACCGCGAGGACTACGGAATGGGGCTCGCGGAACTCGGTCTGACCGATGTGATGCACGTGGAGAAGGTGCGTCCGTACTTCGACGAGGTCGGTTTCCTGACGCCCTCCGTGGAAGGCCTGCGGGACGCTCTCGCCACGCTGCGCGAACGTATCGGCGAGGGAAAAATTGAGGTGCTCTTCACCACCCACTCGGTTCCGGACACTGATGCTCACGCCTCCGGGTCCGAACGCATCGAGTTCGAGGAGAACTCCGCGTACGTGGCCCAACACCTGGCGGCCTCACGATGGATCGTGGAACAGCTCGGCGATGCCATGGACAACGTGAACTGGCAACTGGTCTATCAATCCCGTTCCGGCCCGCCCCAGATCCCGTGGCTCGAACCGGATATCTGCGACGTGATCGAAACGTTGCCCGATTCCGGCGTCCAGGGTGTGGCCGTGGTGCCCGTGGGGTTCGTGTCCGATCACATGGAAGTCGTCTGGGACCTCGACACGGAAGCGAAAGACGCAGCAGCCGAGGCCGGTATCGCTTTCGAGCGTGTGGCCACCGCCGGAACGCATCCCGCTTTCGTGGGGGCGCTCGCCGATGCCATTGAACAGCGCCTCGGAACTGAGACGGCCCCGCCGCGCGTTTCAGCATGTGGTGAGGGCACCTGGTTCGACAGTTGCCCCGCCGATTGCTGCAAGAAGATCCTGCGAGGCCAATCCGAGCCCCGGCCCACTGTGGCCCAGACCCCGCTGGAACAGTCCATTGCCGTGGGCATGGACGAGCAGGGTGAGGTGATCTACCGATGAGTGAAGGAACCTTCAAGGTAGGGACACGTGGCTCCCAGCTGGCCATGACCCAGACCGGTTACGCGGCGGATGCCGTGGGAGCCGCCGCGGGCATGACCCCAGAACTGATCACCGTACGCACCGAGGGCGATGTGCTGACCGGGCCGTTGTCGCAGATGGGCGGCACCGGTGTTTTCGCCACCGCCCTGCGCGCCCGGCTGCTGGATCGCGACGTGGACCTGGCGGTGCACTCCCTCAAGGATCTGCCGACCGTAGCGGTCCCCGGCCTGGTCATTGCGGCTCTCCCCGAGCGGGAGGACCCGCGGGACGCGCTGTGCGCCCGTGATGGTCTGACGCTGGACGAACTACCCCAGGGCGCAGCCGTGGGCACGGGATCACCGCGCCGCGTGGCCCAGTTGCGGGCGCTGCGTCCCGATCTGAAGATCGTGGACATTCGCGGCAACGTGGGCACCCGTCTCAACCGGGTGGCCCCGGGCGACCTGGATGCGGTGGTGTTGGCGGCGTCGGGCCTGAAGCGATTGGGCCTGGAAGGCCGCGTCACCGAGTACATGGACCCGGAGCGGATGCTGCCGGCACCGGGCCAGGGGGCGCTGGCGCTGGAGGTCTCGAGCGAGCTCGCGGAGGATTCTCCGCTGGCCCGTGGCTTGGCCGCCGTCGATGATTTGCCCACCCGATTGGCCGTCTCCGCCGAGCGCGCCGTACTCGCCCGACTCGAGGCCGGTTGCGCGGCGCCGGTGGGAACCTACGGCCGCATGGTGGACGGCGATCTTCACCTGGACGTGGTGGTCGCCAACCCGGACGGCACCGAGGTGATGCGCCGCTCGGAGGCCACCGATGAGCTGTCGGTGGAGGCAGCAAAGGCCCTGGGCGTTCGCATTGCCGATGAACTGCTGGCCGACGGCGCCGATCGATTGGCGCGGTTGACCCTGTGATATCCCGCGTGTTGGTGACCCGCGGGCCCGCCGTGTCCCGTGAACTCACGGGGTTGTTGCGGGACCGCGGGTACGACGTGCGCTTATCACCCCTGCTCGAGGCGCAGCTTCCGGAGGACACCACGAGCCTGCGCGCAATGTACGACAAGGCAGAGCACCCTCGCGTGCCCACGTGGCTGACCTTCACTTCAGCCAATACGGTGTTGGCATTGGGGGAGGTGACCGCGCAGGAAAACTGGGGTGCAGTCCTGGAACGAGCACGCGGGAGCACACCCAAACTGTCCATCGCCGCGGTCGGCCGCGCCACGGCGTCGGCCTTGGCGGAGGCCGGGATCGGCGTGGACTTCACGCCCGCCCACGAGCAGAGCGCGGCCGGGATGCTGGCCGAGTGGCCCGCTGCATTCGCTGCCGAGGGCGAGATCGCGTTGGTGCCGGCGTCCGAGCTCGCGTCACCCACGCTTGCCCACGGACTCGCGGAGCGCGGTTACGCGGTCTCGACGGCGGTTGCCTATCGTATGGTGCCCGCCCCCGCAGCAATCCCGTTGCTCGCAGACGTTCCACGCGCGGACGACCCGCCCGTGATGACCGCCGACGTCGCTCGCGAGCACTGCGCGCACGGTGAGTTCCGCGCGGTGGTGGCTACGGCGCCGTCGCGCGTCGCGGCACTGTTGGACGGCCAACCGCGACCACCCGAGGACACGAGGTGGGTGGCCATTGGCGAACCCACCGCTGCTGCGCTGCGGCAACGCGGTATCGCTCCTACCGTGGCCGAGGACCCGAGCCCGGTAGCCCTGACGGCGGCTGTGGACCTGGCCCTGAAAGATTTGTTGAAGACGACTAGTTCGATCGAGGAGAAAAAATCGTGAGCTCACACGCACCGCTGTACGACTTGGTGTCGCGCCCGCGCCGGCTCCGCACCAACCCGGCCATGCGCCGCTTTGCCGCGGAAAACCGCGTGCACCCGGCGGAATTGATCCTGCCGGCGTTCGTGAAAGAAGGCATCTCCAAGCCCGTGGAGATCCAGTCCATGCCCGGGGTGGTCCAACACACCGTGGATTCGCTCAAGCGGGCCGCAGCAGAGGCCGTGGAACTGGGGCTGGGCGGCATCATGCTGTTCGGCATCCCGGAAACCCGCGACGCCGTGGGATCCGCCTCGCTCGAAGCGGACGGGATCCTGAACCACGCCATTGCCCAGGTCCGCGCGGAGGTGGGCAATGACATTGTGGTCATGTCCGACCTGTGCCTGGACGAGTTCACCGACCACGGTCACTGTGGCGTGCTGGACGATGACGGCGTGGTCGACAACGACGAGACGCTGCGGATCTACGCCGAAATGGGTGTGGCCCAGGCTCAGGCGGGTGCGCACATGGTGGGCCCGTCCGGAATGATGGACGGCCAGGTGGGCGTGATCCGCGCGGCGCTGGATTCCGCCGGATACCAGGACGTTTCCGTGCTGGCGTACTCGGCCAAGTACAACTCGGCGTTCTACGGTCCGTTCCGCGAGGCCGTGGACTCCGCGCTCACCGGTGATCGGAAGACGTACCAAATGGACCCCTCCAACCGTCGCGAGGCACTGCACGAGCTGCAGCTGGATCTGGACGAGGGCGCGGACATGGTCATGGTCAAACCGGCCATGAGCTACCTGGACATTCTGCGCGACGTGGCCGAGGTGTCACCGGTACCGGTCTCCGCGTACCAGATTTCCGGCGAGTACGCGATGATTGAGGCCGCAGCGGGTAACGGCTGGATCGACCGCGATGCCGCGGTCAAGGAGTCCGTGCTGTCCATCAAGCGCGCGGGAGCCAATTCAATTTTGACGTACTACGCCGCCGAACTGGCGCGCTGGTACCGCCAGGACAACGGGAACTAAATTAGACTGCCGCCGCGCTCACCCCCAACCGGCCGCGGCTCACACGACCGGGGAGATCCCCGGTGGAAGGAACCAAGTGATCTCATGAGTGTCTCCCAAGAACTGTTCGACCGCGCTCAGCGCGTGATGCCCGGTGGTGTGAACTCCCCGGTGCGTGCCTTCAATTCCGTGGGCGGCACTCCGCCGTTCATCTCCGCAGCCAAGGGTCCGTACCTGACCGACGTGGACGGCCGCGAATACGTGGACCTCGTGGGTTCATGGGGTCCGGCGTTGTTGGGCCACGCGCACCCGGTGGTGCTGGAATCCGTGCACGAGGCCGTGGAACGCGGTCTCTCCTTCGGAGCGACGACCCGGGGCGAAACCGAACTGGCTGAGTTGCTGGTCGACCGGGTGGCACCGGTGGACGAGATCCGCATGGTCTCCACCGGTACCGAGGCCACCATGACGGCATTGCGCTTGGCCCGTGGCTTCACCGGCCGCGACCTGGTCATCAAGTTCGCCGGTTGCTACCACGGCCACGTGGACTCGCTGTTGGCCGAGGCCGGCTCCGGCGTGGCCACCCTGGCACTGCCGGGCTCGGCGGGCGTGACCGAAGCGACGTCGTCCCAGACCCTAGTGTTGCCGTACAACGATGTTGCCGCCCTGGAACAGGCCTTCGCGGATCACCCGGGCGAGATCGCAGCCGTGATCACGGAGGCAGCGCCGTGCAACATGGGCGTGGTGACCCCGGAGAACAACTTCAACGCCGAGATTCGCCGCGTGACCCAGGAACAGGGTGCGCTCATGATCCTGGACGAGGTGCTGACCGGATTCCGCGTGCACGAGGCCGGCTACTGGGGCCTGAGCAACGAGGCCGAGGGCGGTTGGACCCCCGACCTGTTCACGTTCGGCAAGGTGATCGGCGGTGGCCTGCCCACCGCAGCGCTCGGTGGTCGCTCGGACGTCATGAATTACTTGGCGCCGACCGGCCCGGTCTACCAGGCGGGCACGTTGTCCGGTAACCCGATCGCGATGGCGGCCGGTCTGGCCACCCTCAAGTGCGCCGATCGCATCGCCTACCAGACGATCGATCGCCGCTCCGAGCAGCTGCGCGACGCCGTGCGTTCGGCACTGGACACCGCGGGCGTGAACTACTCGATCCAGGAGGCGGGCAACCTCTTCTCCATAGCGTTCGGCACCCGGGACACCGGCGTGCACAATTACGCGGATGCCAAGGCGCAGGAGACCTTCCGGTACACCCCGTTCTTCCACGCGATGCTGGACGCGGGTGTGTACCTGCCGCCCTCGGTCTTTGAGGCCTGGTTCCTGTCCGCGGCCCACGACGACTCGGCCATGGACCGGATCATCTCCGCACTGCCCACAGCCGCTCAGGCCGCGGCGGAGGCACAGCCCGAGCAGGGCTGATTCACGCACCAACGCCGACGGTGCCGCGCCCCTTTGCCGGGGCACGGCGCCGTCGTTGTGTGTGACCGGTGTGACGCTGGTCAGCCGCGTGGATGGACCGGCCAGGTGCCGTCCACCACGGCATCCGGGTCGCGGCGTCGGAAGTATTCCTGCAACGAGGCCGCTTGCTCCGCGGCCCACCCGATCTGGGCGTGGTGCAGTTCGCTCGCCGTGGCCTGCAGCTCGGTGAATTTCTCGGCCATGGCGGTGGCCAGACGTTCGGTGGCCAGGGCATCCGCGGCGGAGGTGTGCGCGGCGTCCAGGACCACGCCGTACTCCTCACACAGTGCGCCCAGCGTGCGTTTGCCCTTGCGGAACCGGTGAACCTGCTTATTCAGGATGAACGGATCGAGCACGGGGAACGGCTGGGTTCCGGGAATGTCGTGGCGCTCGCACTCTCTGGCCAGCACGGTCAGATCGTAAGCGGCGTTGAACGCGAGCACAGGGGTGTTGTCCGCCCACAGTACGCTCAGCACGGTGGTTAATTCGGTGACGACGTCGCTCGCGGCCTGTCCCTCTGCACGTGCCTTCTCGGTCGTGATTCCGTGGACCGCGGCGGCGGCCTCCGGGATTTCCACCCCGGGATCGGCAAGCCATTCCCATCCCTTGAGCACCGTGCCATCCGGGGCAACGAGCACTACGGATGCCGTGACCATGCGGGCTGTCTGGGGATCGCGGCCGGTGGTTTCCAAGTCGAAGCACGCCCTGGGGAGTTCGGTCCAGGGCGTCGCGGGGGCCATCGGCGCGGGCGCAGCGGCGGGTTCGGTGGGCGGCGCCGGCGGCGTGTTGCCCGGGCGCGGGGCGACGTCGAAGAGCGTGTCCTGCGCGGGATCTTCGGTGGATTTCTGGGCCTCTGCGGGCTGGGGAGGCTCGGGAACGTCGAAGAGGGCCGGCTGATCTTGCGGAGAGTGCTGCTGCGGGGAAGGCATGGTGATCACGCTACCGGGTGTGCCCGACAGTGTCGTTATGCGTGTCCGCCGGGCGTGATGTGATGGGACCATGCAGACGCAGCATGAGACCCCCTGGCGGATCCTTCCACCGCGCACCGTGACGGGGAGCGGCCGGACGTTCACGCCGGATGCCCAGCAACGGGCCGTGATCGAACTGGAACCGGGGCACGGTCCGGTGCTGGTGTTGGGCGCACCGGGAACGGGTCGTACGAGCACGGTCGTGGAATTCGTGGTGCGTCGCTTGGCCTCGGGGGCGGATCCCCAATCGATGCTGGTGCTTGCTCCCTCGCGGACGCAGGCCTCCGAACTGCGAGATGCGATCAGTGAGCGTGCCGCTGCCACCATCAGTACGCCGCTCGTGCGGGCCTGGCAGGCCTACGCTTTCGACCTGTTGCGCCGTGCTCACGCGCAGGGTCTGCTCCCGGGGGTTGCTGAGCCCCCGGTGTTGTTGTCCGGGCCTGAACAGGACGCGTTCATCGCGGACATGATGCGCGGACACACCGCGGGACACGGAACGGGAATTGTGTGGCCGGCTGACTTGGACCGCGCATTGCAGACCCGGGGCTTCAGGGGACAACTACGCGAACTTTTCGACCGTATGAACGAATACCGCATGCCGCCGGAACGGTTGGCTCAGTGGGCGGAACCGTTGAACCACCCGGAATGGCGCACGGCCTCGGCCTTTCGCGCCGAGTACCAGCAGGTACGAGCCCTGCGCATGCCCAATGCTTTCGACCCGTCCGAACTCGTTGACCGTGCCGCACGGGTGCTGGAGGAGAACGCCGCATTCCTCCACGAGGAACGCGATCGCCTTGCCGTGGTACTGGTGGATGATCTCCAGGAGGCCACACCGTCCGTCTACCGGCTGATCAGTGTGCTGACCCGCGGAGCGGATGCGATCTACACCGCCAACCCGGACACCACGGTGCAAGGATTCCGCGGTGCCCGCCCCGATCTGTTGCGCACCCTCCAGGACCGGGTCGGTACGGACCGCCATCCACTGCGCCGGCTGCCCCTGGAGTGCTCTCATCGTCTGCCTGCACACGTCAATCGTGCGTGGCAGCGTGTGGCTCGCGCCATCTCGGTGGTGGCCGGGGCCAGAAGCAACCGGGCGCCCGAGTCCTCCCCGGAGAATCCTGGTTCGGTCCGGGCCGTGGTCTTCGACTCACCCACGGCCCAGGCACGCTGGTGCGCAGACCACTTCTTGCGCCTCCACGTTCTGGAAGGCGTGCCATACCGCGAGATGGCCGTGATTGTGCGCAGTGGTTCGCAATTGTCGTCGCTGACCCGTCAACTGGCGTCCTTGGGGGTACCCACAACCTCGTCCGCGGCCGAAACGCCGCTGCGCGAGGAACCGGCCGTGATCCCGCTACTCAACGCGCTGCGGCTCCTGTTGGATTCTCAGGGGCAGCCCATCGAACCGGATGCGGCTCTACCCGACCAGGATGAGACCGAGCACGAACAACCTCGGTTGCTCACGGCGGAGGCCGCGGTTGCTTTGCTGACCTCCCGCTTGGGCGGTGCGTCTCCCATGGATGTGCGGCGTCTCAGGCAGCGGCTGCGTGTCTATGAGCTCAGCACCGGTGGCGGGCGTACGAGTGATGCTTTGCTGGTCGAGGCGCTGACGGACGGTGTGTTACTCGAGGCGGCCGGAGTCCGTTCCGGACCGGCTCATCGGATCGCCGACATGCTGCAGGCGGGTCAAGAGGCATTGGCGGCTCCCGGCGCCACTGCGGAATCAGTGCTGTGGGCGTTGTGGGACGCGTCGGGTGTCGCGGAGGCATGGCGGCGTCGAGCCATTTCGGGTGGGGCTGACTCGGTGCGAGCCGATCGCGATCTGGATGCGGTAGTCGGTCTTTTCGAGTCCGCCGAACGCTTCGTGGACCAGGTTCCCGGTGCCACGGCGCAGGCCTTCATGGATTACATGGAGCACCAGGAACTGCCCATGGATACGTTGGCGGCGCGTGCTCCGGCAGAGGACAACGTGTCGATCCTGACACCGGCCGGCGCCGCGGGGCGGCAGTGGGCTCATGTGGTGGTGGCCGGGGTGCAACAGGGTGTGTGGCCCAACACCACTCTGCGCGGCCAGTTGCTCGGCACCGATGTGCTGACCGATGCCTTGGACTTCGGCGTGGAGCAAGCGGCGCGCATCGGCCCGCTCGATCGGCTGCGGCAGGTGAGATTCGATGAACTGCGTCAGTTCGCCACGGCGATCTCGCGCGCGAGTTCTTCACTGGTGGTCTCCGCGGTCTCCAACCAGGATGAGCAACCGTCCGAACTTTTGGACCTGGTCGCCTCAGGTTGGGGTGGGGAGGACTCCGGTGTCGAGGTGGAGCATCTGGATGCACCCGTGCCTCTCACCCTGCGACAGCTGACGGGATCGTTGCGGCGTGCCGTCTTCGATTGCGAGGAAGCCCCCGAACTCGGTGAGGCAGCAGCGCGATTGCTGCGGGAGTTCAGTTCCCTCCCCGAGCCCGTTCGCGGGGCGGAGCCGCACGAATGGTGGGGTTGGGCGCCGCTGAGCAGCGATGAGCCGTTGTTTACCCCGGCGGCACCCATCCCGGTGTCACCGTCGAAGATCGAAACGATTCACCGTTCGCCACTGGACTGGTTCGTCAGCGAGGCCAAGGCGGAGGAAGTCACCGACTTCAGCCGCAGTCTGGGAACCCTCGTGCACGACATCGCCGAAACCATGCCGGACGCGCCCAGTACCGAACTGATCGCAGAGTTACGACGCCGGTGGCCCAGCCTGGGCATGCCGCCGGGATGGATCACGGAAACCGAGCGGGAGCGCGCGGAGACCATGCTGCGCAAATTCGCGGAGTATGTGATCAATGCCCGCAAGGATGACGGACGCGAGCTGGTGGGGGTCGAGGGGAGCTTTCACGTGCTCGTGCGAGGAGAAGCCCGGGACGCCCTACTGCGCGGCCGTGTCGACCGGCTCGAGGTCGACGGGGACGGTCACCACGTGGTGGTCGACCTCAAGACGGGCAAGTCCCAACCGGCAGGCAAGAAAATTGAGAACCACCCACAGCTGGGTGCCTATCAAGTGGCCCTGCAGGCCGGCGCGGGTGAGCAGATGCGGCGCGAAGTCGAGCTCAGGGAACAAGCCGTGGCCGCGGGCGAAGATCCGGACATGGCCGTCCGCCAGGCCGGTTCTGAGCCCATCGAGCTGCCACAGGGGACCGTGATCGCCCAACCCGGTGGCGCGCTGCTGGTCCAGCTCGGCACCAGCACGAAAAAGGTGGGAACCCAACACCAGCAGCCCCTTGACCCGGAACACCTCTGGGCCAGGGAGCTCATTACCCGTGCAGCGGATCTGGTCTCCGGAACGCGATTCGAGGCACGGCACGACTCCGAACACGGGTCCAATTTTGGTTTGCGATGCACCCTGCCCTGGGTGTGTCCGTTATGTGCAGAAGGTCGACAGGTGAGTGAACGATGACCACCCCCCAGTACTCTCCGTTCGACATTGCCGAGGCGCTGGGTGACTACCCTCCCACCCAGCAGCAGGCGGAGGTCATTTCCGCGCCGTTGACACCGCGGCTCGTGGTGGCCGGCGCGGGGTCCGGCAAGACCACCACGATGTCCGATCGGGTGGCGTGGTTGGTGGCGAACCAGCTCGTGGAACCGGAACAGATTTTGGGCGTGACCTTCACACGCAAGGCCGCCGGTGAGTTGGCCGAGCGTATTCAGACCAAACTTCGGGGATTGCGCCGAGCCGGACTGTTGGGCGCTCAGGCCCAGCTGACCAGCGCCCCGGACCTGTCGCCCCTGGCACCCGAACCGGGCGCCACCGAAGATCCCGCGGTGCCCCAGGAACCCACCGTGAGCACCTACCACTCCTACGCGAATTCACTCGTGCGCAGCTACGGGCTCCGATTGGGCGTCGAAGCGGACACGGTGCTCATGGGGCAGGCTCAAGCGTGGCAATTGGCACACCGTCTGGTGGAGAGCTGGGACGGGCCTCTTCCCGAGAGCATGCCCGCCGTCTCAACGCTCACGAGCGGGATGATGAGTCTGGCCTCGGAGTCTTCCGAGCACCTGGTCGCGCCGAAGCGAGTGGGTGAGTGGGCCCATCGCTTCCGGTTGAGCTGTGCGGACGTCCCGCCCGTCGGCAAGAAGAAAAGTGTCGGAAAGCCCATCCAGGACGCTCTCAAACGTCTGGAAACCACGGAGCTCCTGGCTCAATTGGTGGAACGATTCCAACGCGTCAAGACCATTGAATCAGCGTTGGACTACGGCGACCTGCTGGCGCTCGCGGCAGAGATCGTGCGGGTGGATCCTCGCGCGTGTGCCACCGAACGTGATCGGTTCAAGGTGGTGCTGCTGGACGAGTTCCAGGACACGTCCCACGCCCAGCTCAAGTTGTTCTCGGGGCTGTTCGGAGACGGTCACTGCGTCATGGCCGTGGGCGATCCGCAACAATCCATTTACGGGTTTCGGGGGGCTTCTGCGGGACAGCTGTTCAGCTTTGTCGAGAACTTCCCTCGCAGCAATGGAGAGTCCGGGGAGCCCGCGGCTTTTGCCGATACCAGTTTCCTCACGGTCGCCTGGCGGAACTGTCAGTCAGTCCTGGACGCGGCCAACCGGATTGCGGCGCCCCTTCGCACGCCACCACCGTGGAATCGTTCCGCGTCCACCGTGGAGGTGCCTCCGCTCGACCCCTCGCCCAACGCCTCGGTCGGAACCGTTCGGGTCAAGCGGTACGTCACGGATTCGGAGGAAGCGCAGGCCACTGCCCAGGCCATTGCGGAACAGCGGCGCGCCCATGAAGGGCAAGCTCTTGACGACATGCCCACGATGGCCGTGCTGTGCCGAAAACGGGCGCAGTTCGAACCGATCCGTCTGGAACTCGAAGCGCTGGACGTGCCCTACGAAGTGGTCGGACTCGGCGGGTTGCTCAGCACACCGGAGGTTGCAGACATTGTTGCCACCCTCTACGTCTTGACCGACCCCGGTCGTTCGGATGCTTTGGCGCGTCTGCTGGCCGGTTCGCGCTGGCGGATCGGGCCCAAGGATCTCGCGGCGCTGGGGGATTGGGCGGGTCATCTTGAACAACTCCGCTCGCGAGCCGCTGTTGCTCAACGTACCGAACTCTCCGCTGAAGAACTGGCCGAGGAACCCGCGGAGGAGCCGGATGAGAGCGTGGTCGAGGGCGACATCGTGGATCGCTCCAGTCTGATCGAAGCGATTGAGACGTTGCCGTCAGAAACGTGGGTGTCACGTCGCGGTCGCTCCATCAGCCCCCAAGCTTTGGGGCGAATGCAGAAATTGCAGGCAGAGCTCAGGAGCCTGCGATCGGTGCTCGGCGACGAACTCACGTCAGTCATCCACGAGGCGGAGACCACTCTCGGTCTGGACGTGGAGCTCGCTGCGAGCCCCGGTATGACCCCGGCTCAGGCGCGTAAGAACGTGGACAGCTTTTATGACCAGGCGGTTCAGTTCAGCGCGAGCACTCGAACACACGACGTCGCGACGTTCCTTGCGTGGCTCGAAGCCGCCGCCCATGAGGAGAACGGACTGGAACTGCCGCCCGAGGAGACCCGGCACGACGCCGTTCAGCTGCTCACAGTGCACGCGGCCAAGGGACTGGAATGGGACCACGTTTATGTCCCGGGCATGAACCAGGGGGACTTCCCGTCCAAACGGAAGTCGGCCTGGACCGGGGACGCCGCGAAACTACCCTGGCCCCTGCGCGGCGACGCTCAGCAACTACCGCAGTGGAATGCGGATCCCACGGACGTGGAAACGCTCAAGGAATCTTTCGACATCTTCTTGGAAGAAGCCGGCCTTCATGATGAGGCCGAAGAGCGCCGTCTGGCATACGTGGCGTGCACACGCGCCAAAACACTTCTGGAGCTCTCGTGCTCCGTGTTCCGAGGCACCGCGAAAACCGCCCACGACCCGTCGGTCTTCCTGGCGGAAGTGCGCGCCATGACGGAGGAATCCCACCCGGGCATCGAACTGGGGGAGTGGGCGGAGGTCGAACCGGGCACGGACAATCCTCAGGCGGACACCGTCCTGAGTGCTCTGTGGCCCTACGATCCCCTTGAAGGACCGGAGATCATCCGAAAAGAGCGGTCCGTGGACGGCCAGGAGAAGGTCACAGTTTCGACCCCGGTGCACAGCGGTCGGCGGGAACGCATGGACCGCGCGGCCCGGGCGGTGCAAGACGGTGGCTTCGACAGCACCCGCGAGCTCACCGCCGAACAGCTCGAAGCGGGGGAACACGGTGAGACCGTCAAACGGTGGAGGCGGGAAGCGGAATTGTTGATCGCCAAACGCGATGCCGTGGAACAACGTAATACCGTGCACATGCCCTCGCACGTGTCCGCATCCGCGCTCGTGGCCATGGACACCAACCCGGAGGCCTTCATCATGGGCTTGCGCCGTCCGATGCCCGCACGGCCCGGTTCTGCCGCGCGCGCCGGAACCACATTCCACACGTGGGTCGAGAACTTCTTCGGTGACTCGGCCATCTTCGACATGGATGAGCTGCCGGGTGCAGATGATTACGTGGACGAGGAACTCGACCTGCCCGCGCTCGCCGAAACGTTCCGCCAGAGCCAATGGGCCAATCGCCAGCCCTACGCAATCGAGCTACCGGTTGAGACCCCCGTCGGCTCGGTGACAGTGCGCGGCCGGATCGACGCCGTATTTCGCACGGACTCGGGCGGCTGGGACCTCATCGACTGGAAGACGGGGCGAGTCCCTCACGGCAAGGACCTGCGTCGCAAATCAGGGCAGCTCGCGCTGTACCGGTTGGCGTTCGCACGGTTGCACGGACTGGACCTCACGGACGTCTCGGCAGCGTTCTACTACGTGACCGAGGACAGGGAAGTCCGCCCGCACGACCTGGCGACCGAGAAAGAACTGGAGGCCATTGTCGAGTCGATGTACCAGGTGCGCGGCTGAGTGCCCGGGCCCAGTCAAGTGACCCCTCGCATGAGCCGGTCCAGGGCATCGAGATACCGGGTGAACGCGATTCGTCCATCACGGGTCAGGCCCATCCGAGTGACCGGTGTCCGGCCGTCGAACTCCTTGCTGATGAAGATGTAACCGGAATGATCCAAGGATGGCGAGGACTTTACGTTTCGTCAATCACTCTGCGAATCGTTGACGGGGCGGCGTCAGCTAGAGGACTGCTCTCCCCGGCACAGTGACTATTGGTCCCGACGGGCAGCCGTGGACCCCGAGGCCTGCACGGGTGAATCCGGTTCGACACGTGACGGCTCATCCGGTTCAACCGCGGGCGGCTCGGGAATCACCCCGGGGGCCGGTGAGCCAGTGCGTTCCACGTCCAATGTCAGGGTGTTGAGCATCCGTTCGGCGTCCTTGACCATGGACTCGATACCGCGGTCCACGCCGCGCACGAGCCATTCGGCCAAGGCGAACTCCGCGGCCAAGTGGGCTCGCCGTAACAAATGACGATCGGGCGGTTGAACCGCGGCCACTGAGTAGGCCTCCAGGGCGGTGTCCGCGAAATCCGAGTCGGTCATGCCCACGAGCCACGCAAAGTCAACGGCGGGGTCGCCCACGTGTAGGTCGCTCCACCCGGTCAGGGCGCCCAGGGCACCTTCGTGGACGATCACGTTGTCCTCATGCAGGTCACCGTGCACCACGCGAGTCGAGAACCGCCACAGGGTGGTGTCCTCCAGGGCATGTTCCCAGCGGCGCAGTAGTTGGCCGGGAATCCGCCCGGTCGCGGCGGCCCGGTCAAGATCGTGGAGCATTCGGCTGCGACATTGTTCGGCGCTGTAAGCGGGCAGATCGGCGTCCATGACCAGGGCCCTGGGTAACGAATGGATGGCCGCCAGAGCCCGACCGACCTGTACGGCCAGGGGAGCGCGGGGCTCCGAGCTGGGGGCGGGGG
>JAKDKI010000014.1 GCA_030453435.1 Kocuria sp. | reverse complement strand
TCGGTCAGCTGCAAGACGTCCGGGCCGCCGCTTTCCTGCGCGGCAATAGCTTTCATCGTGTCGGTCACGGTGCCTCCTTCGGGCGCAAACGCGCCGCTAGTCAACGGTCACGGTCAGTCTTGCGCTCGTCGGGGATCGGTTCAAGCCTTACGGGACGCGCTCGTCCACGCGCGTAATAAACCATCGCGGCCCGATGTATAAATATTGATTATTATGTATATCCATGCGGTATGCTGGCCGGTATGACGTACACCGCAGCAGTTTCAGGAGCCACCGGTTATGCGGGCGGAGAGGTCTTGCGCCTGCTCGCCGGACACCCGGAGATCACCGTGTCCACCGTGACCGGTCACTCCACCGCGGGCCAGCGACTGGGCGCCTTGCAGCCGCACTTGCACGCGCTCGCGGACATGGAGGTCGTGGAGACCACTCCGAAGAATCTGTCCGGTCATGACATCGTGTTCCTGGCACTACCGCACGGCCAATCCGCTGAGATCGCTGCCCAGCTGCCCGAGAACACCGTGGTCGTGGATGCCGGTGCGGATCACCGTCTGGAATCCTCTGAGGCCTGGGGTGCGTTCTACGACGGCGACCACGCCGGGCACTGGCCCTATGGCCTACCGGAACTCATCATCGACCCCAGCGGCGCCAAGCAACGGCAGAAGCTCGTTGGCGCCACGCGCATCGCCGTTCCCGGCTGCTATCCCACGGGCTCCTTGCTCGCACTTGCGCCGGCGGTTGCGGCGGGCCTCGTGAAGACCCGAGACATCGTGATCGTGTCGGCCTCCGGTACCTCCGGTGCGGGCAAGGCATCCAAGCCGCACCTGCTCGGCGCAGAGGTCATGGGAAGCATGTCCCCGTACGGCGTGGGCGGCGGTCACCGGCACACCCCCGAGATCGAGCAGGGCCTCGGTTGGGCCTCCGGCCAGGACGTGAGTATTTCGTTCACACCCACGCTCGCTCCGATGCCCCGTGGCATTCTGACCACGGCCACCGCTCCATTGGCTGATGGCACCACCTTCGAGTCCGCGCTCAAGGCCTATCAAGATGCCTACGCGGACGAGCCCTTCATCCATGTGTTGCCCCAGGGTCAGTGGCCGACCACCAAGTCTGTGGTCGGATCCAATCACGTCACGCTCCAGCTCGCAGTAGATGCGCACGCGAACCGCTTGATCGTCAGCGTGGTGTTGGACAACCTCACCAAGGGCACAGCCGGTGGTGCCGTCCAGTCCGTCAACATTGCGCTGGGATTGGACGAGACCACCGGGCTCCAGCTCCAGGGCCTCGCGCCCTAAGACACCGCGAACGAACGACGTCGCTCGCGTACCTACCTCACGACGCTCACGATTCACGCTCCAGGAGTTCTCATGGAATCCCACAACCCCGTTCCCGATATCACCGTGGACACCAACTACGGTGTGTGCGCGGCCGCCGGTTTCCGCGCGGCCGGTGTGGAGGCCGGTTTCAAGGCTTCCGGCGGAAAGGACCTGGCGTTGGTGGTCAACGACGGGCCCGAGTTCACCGCCGCGGCCGTACTCACGTCCAATCGGGTGGCCGCAGCTCCCGTGCACTGGTCGCGTGAAGTCATCCGCCAGGGAACATGTCGTGCGGTGATCCTCAACTCCGGTGGCGCCAATGCGTGCACCGGTGCGCAGGGTTTCCAGAACACCCACGAAACGGCGGAAAATGTGGCCGAGCGGCTGGGAGTGGGCGCCGGCGACGTCGTCGTGTGTTCGACCGGTCTGATCGGTGAGCAACTGCCTATGGATGTGATGAAGGCTGGGATCCCCGCGGTGACCGACGCGCTCGCCGCCGGACCCGAGGCCGGAAAATCGGCCGCCGAGGCCATCATGACCACTGACTCGGTCTCCAAGCAGGCGTGTGCCGCGCGGGACGGATGGACCGTGGGCGGTATCGCCAAGGGCGCGGGCATGCTCGCCCCCGGCCTGGCCACGATGCTCGTGGTCATCACGACTGACGCGAAGCTGCCGGCCGACGCTCTGGACCGCGCGCTGCGTGAGGCCTGCCGGGTGACGTTCAACCGAACGGACTCGGACGGCTGCATGTCCACGAACGACACCGTGGCCCTGATGGCCTCCGGCGCCTCCGGTAATACCGCGGACGAGCTGGAATTCACCCGCGCACTCACCGCCGTGTGCCACAGCCTGGCACAGCAGCTGATTACCGACGCCGAGGGCGCATCCCACGACATCGCGATCACCACAGTGGGAGCGGCCACCGAAACCGAGGCCGAGGATGTCTCGCGCACGGTGTCCCGCTCCAACCTGCTCAAGGCCGCGGTGTTCGGTAACGACCCCAACTGGGGCCGCGTGCTCTCTGCCGTGGGCACCACGGCCGCGCAGTTCGATCCGGACCAGATCGACGTGACCATCAACGGGGTCATGGTGTGCCGCAACGGTGCCATCGGTGACTCCCGCGACAACGTGGACATGGCCGCAGCGCGCGCCGTGGACATCGTCATTGATCTCAAGGCCGGCCATCACCAGGCCACGGTGTGGAGCAACGACCTCACCCACGATTACGTTGAGGAGAACAGCGCGTACTCCAGCTGACGCGCGCCCGTCATGTCACGTTTAAGCGATAACACCAGGTACGAGACCGCCCAGACCAAGGCCGAAACCCTCATGGAGGCGCTGCCCTGGATCCAGCGCTACGCCGGATCCGTCATGGTCTTCAAATACGGCGGCAACGCCATGATCAATGACGACCTCCGCCGCGCCTTTGCCGAAGACATGGTCTTCCTGAGTCACATGGGCATCAAACCCGTGGTCGTCCACGGTGGGGGGCCGCAAATCAGCGCCATGTTGTCCACCCTGAACATTCCGTCCGAGTTCAAGGACGGACTGCGGGTGACCTCCCGGGAGGCCATGGGGGTGATCCGCATGGTGCTCACCGGGCAGGTGGGGCGTGAACTCGTGGGCCTCATCAACGCGCACGGACCGTACGCGGTGGGCATGTCCGGTGAGGACGCGGGCCTGTTGCAAGCGCGCAGGATTCGCACGGGTTCGGACGGGAAACCGCTGGATCTGGGCCTGGTGGGAACCGTGGAAAAGGTCAACACCGCGGCCGTGGAACAGCTCATCGAGATCGGCAAGATCCCGGTGATCGCCTCGATCGCGCCCGAACTCGCTGACGATCCGTCCGCTTCCGACGGCTCCGGTGAGCTGACCGGTGAGGTGCTCAACGTCAACGCGGACACCGCGGCGGCCGAGGTTGCCGTTGCGCTGGGTGCAGAGAAGTTCGTGGCCCTCACGGACGTGGAAGGCCTGTACGCCAACTGGCCGGACAAGTCCTCCCTGATCTCGTCGCTGACCACCACGGAACTGCGGCAAATGCTGCCCTCCCTGGAATCCGGGATGATCCCCAAAATGCAGGCTGCCCTGCGGGCCGTGGACAACGGTGTGCCGCGGGCATCCATTGTGGACGGGCGCTCGGCGCATTCATCGCTATTGGAAATTTTTACCGACACCGGTATCGGCACCGAGGTCACCCCGGACGGAGATGTCGCATGAGTGATTCGCAGAACGAACTGCTGCAGGACTACAAGGACAACCTGTTGGGGGTGTTCGGCGATCCCGCGCTGGTCCTGACCGAGGGACAGGGCGTGTACGTCACCGACGCCAACGGCAAGCGTTACCTCGACCTGCTCGGCGGTATCGCGGTGAACTCGATCGGTTACGCGCACCCGGATTGGGTTGCGGCGGTCAGCGAGCAGGCGGGCAAGCTCGCGCACATCTCCAACCTGTTCACCTCACCGCAGGGTATTTCTCTCGCGCACCAGTTGCTCGAGCTGACCGATGCGCCCGAAGGCTCACATGTGTTCTTCGCCAATTCGGGTTCCGAGGCCAACGAAGCCGCGTTCAAGCTCGCACGCCGCCATGGGGCGGCTCGTCCCGGCCCGGACGGCGCAGCCCGCACCCGGGTGCTCGCGCTGGAGAATGCGTTCCACGGCCGCACCATGGGCTCACTGGCACTCACGGCCAAGGAGGCCTACCGGGCACCCTTCGAACCGTTGCCCGGGGGAGTCACGCACATCCCCGCAAGCATTGAGGCGCTCGAGGCGGAACTGGACGACACCGTCTCGGCACTGATCGTAGAACCGGTGCAGGGGGAATCCGGGGTGCACGTGCTGCCGGACGGGTTCCTCGCTCGCGCCCGCGAACTGACTCGCGAGCACGGTGCACTCTTGATCGTCGATGAGGTGCAGTCCGGCATCGGACGCACTGGACAGTGGCTCGCGACCACCGCGCAGCTGCCGGAGGGTGTGTTCCCGGATGCCATCACTCTGGCCAAGGGTCTGGGTGGCGGTTTCCCCATTGGCGCCATGATCACCGTTGGTACCGAGGTGTCCTCGCTGTTGACCGCGGGACAACACGGCACCACGTTCGGCGGCAACCCGCTCGCGACCGCGGCGGCGTCGGCCACATTGGACGTCATCAAGGACGAGGGCTTGCTGGGCAATGCCGACGTCGTGGGCGCGCACCTGGCCGCAGCGCTCAATGATCTGCCCGAGGCCCGTGAGGTGAGGCAGCACGGTTTGCTGATCGGTATCGACTTGGTCCAGGACTCACCCGAGCAGGCCCTGGCACCCGCTGTCGTGACGGCGGCTCGCGCAGCTGGTTTCATCATCAACGCGACCGGCCCGAGCACCGTGCGGCTGGCGCCGCCGCTGATCATCACCGCGCAGGAAACGGACAGTTTCGTGGCGTCCCTGCCGGGCATCATCCGCGACGCCCGCGCCGCGCTCGCCGGCTCTTAACAAACTTCATTCACCCCAGGAGGAACCCCCTTGTTGCGTCATTTTCTGGTCGATACCGATCTGAGCCCTGAGGAACAGGAGCAGGTGCTGGATCTGGCCGCGGCCCTCAAAGCCGACCGGTTCAGCCGCCGACCGCTGGCCGGTCCCCAAACCGTGGGAGTGATTTTCGACAAGACCTCCACCCGCACCAGGGTCTCCTTCGCAACAGGAGTGGCCGACCTGGGCGGTAATCCACTCATCATCAATCCGGGGGAGTCGCAGCTGGGTCACAAGGAGAGCGTTGCGGACAGCTCGCGAGTGTTCTCCCGCATGCTTGCGGCGGTCGTGTGGCGGACCTTCGAGCAGTCCGGCCTGGAGGAAATGGCCGAGTACAGCTCCGTGCCCGTCATCAATGCACTCTCCGATGACTACCACCCGTGCCAGATCCTGGCCGACCTACTCACGCTTCGAGAGCGTTTCGGTGACGTCAAGGGCCTGACTCTCACGTACGTGGGTGACGCAGCCAACAACATGGCCAACTCGTACATGCTCGGTTGCGTCACCGCCGGCATGCACGTGCGGATCGCCGGACCTGCCTCGCACCTGCCGAGCCAGGACGTTATCGACGCCGCTCAGGAACGCGCCGCTCTAACCGGCGGTTCCGTGCTGGTGACCACGGATATGGGCGAAGCGCTCGCGGGTGCCCATGCGGTCGTCACAGACACGTGGGTGTCCATGGGGCAAGAGAACGAGAAGGCTGATCGCTCCGATATTTTCCGCCCGTATTCCGTGACTGCAGAAGCCATGGCGCAGGCCGCCGAGAACGCCGTGTTCCTGCACTGCCTGCCGGCCTACCGTGGCAATGAGGTGTCGGCCGAGGTTATTGACGGTCCGGCGTCGCTCGTGTGGGACGAGGCCGAGAACCGATTGCATGCTCAGAAGGCCCTGCTCACTTGGCTGCTTGATTCTTCCGGATTGTCGTCGGATCGTCCCGATGCTTTGCGTCGCGCCGGAGGCCAGCAGTGAGCATTCCCACCACCAAGACCGCCCGGCAAGCCCGCATCATGGAGCTTGTGACCGGCGGGGATATCCATTCGCAGGCGGAGCTGGCGGAATTGCTCGCCGCCGACGGCGTTCAGGTCACCCAAGCCACCCTCTCCAGGGACCTGGTCGAGCTCGAAGCCGTGCGAGTGCGCTCACCAGAAGGTGGTCTGGTGTATGCGGTGCCGCAAGCGGGAGCCGATCGCTCGCCTGCCAGCGGGATCACGCGCGAAACCCTGGACGCCCGTCTGGCAGGGCTCTGCAAGGATTTGCTCGTCACCGCGGAGGCAAGTGCGAACTTGGTGATTCTGCGGACCCCACCCGGGGCCGCCCAATATTTCGCGTCGGCGATTGATCATTCCGTGCTCTCCGACATTCTGGGCACGATTGCCGGAGACGACACCATCATGGTGGTGTGCCGCGATCCCCAGGGCGGGGACACTGTGGCCCAGAAGTTCCTGGACCTGGCCCACTGATTCCTGGTTGGCCGACTCGTCCTCGTTAGGACTCGCGGGGCTCGAACTCCTGCAGGACGGGCAGCAGGTGCTCCTGCCCGAAGACCTTGGCCACGTCCTGGGCATGCTGATTACCCGTGGCCTGCCCCGCGCCGGCTTCCAAGAGCTTGCGGGTGATCGGCTCATTGCCCCGGAACACGGCGCAGACCAGCGCGGTAAATCCCACATCACTCACCCGCTCGGTGTCCGCCCCGTGTTCGAGCAGCATGAAAACCGTCTCTTCCTGCTCCTGGTAGGCCGCCAGGTTCAGCAGGGTATCGCCCTTGCCATTGGTCAGATTGGCGGGAACACCTGCCTGGAGCGCCTCCCGCAGGTAATCGTTCTTACCCTCGCGGGCTGCGTCGAAGAGGGAATTGACGTAGGCGATTTCTTCGTCGCTCAACTGCGGCTGCTGGGCATTGCTCTCCGGTGCGGGCACGGACGGTTCCTCCTGAACGAACTGACAAGGTGTGGTTCCACCCGAAATGGGGCTTCACCAGGACAGTGTCGCACGGCACTCCGACATCTACACCTGACCTTGCGGGGCAGAGCACCAGCTTCCTCAATCACCCACGTGTCGAATGCTGAGCGCCTTGGCAGCAATGACCGCGGGGCGTCGGATTGACTCCAATATCCGATACTGGCAGTCTCATGTGTCATAGATCACTACCAATACTTGGGAGACTTTTCATGACCAATGTGGCCACCCTGCTCACTGAATCCGCGGAGCGTTATGCGGACCGCCCCGTGATCATCCTGGATGACACCCGGTTGACCTACGCGCAGCTCAACGACCTCTCGGCCAGGGCGGCAGCGATGCTCAAGGCGCAGGGGATCAAGCCGGGCGACCGTGTGGCCATGGTCATGCCCAACGTTCCCCATATGCCGGTCCTGTACTACGCAATTCTGCGCATTGGGGCCATCGTGGTTCCCCTCAACCCCCTATTGACGCCGCGTGAACTCACCTACCACTTCACCAATGCAGAAGTCTCTGCGGTCCTGACCTGGGAAGGCATGATCGAAGCGAGTCAGCAGGCCGCCAAGGATGCAGGTGACATCCCCGTGGTGGCCATCGGTGCGCAGGAAACCATGCAGAAGCTCCAGAGTGTGGAGCCCGACCACGAGGTGGTCGACCGAAATGATGACGACACCGCGGTCTTGCTCTATACCTCCGGCACCACTGGTAAGCCCAAGGGCGCGGAACTGACCCATCTCAATTTACGTTCCAATGCCACGATGTCCGCAGACGGGTTCTCCCTCACTGAGGAGGACGTGAAATTCGGAGGTCTCCCGTTCTTCCACGTCTTTGGGCAGACTGTTGCGCTCAACGGAGTGGTCTCCAAGGGCGCTTCGGTGACCTTGTTGCCGCGCTTCGACCCGGTCAAGGCCCTTGAAATCCTTCGTCGGGACAAGGTCACGGTGTTCGTTGGTGTGCCCAGCATGTATGTCGCATTGCTGCACGCGGTCAATCAGATGGGGCCGGAGGCAGTGGAGGGAATCAACTTGCGCGCCACGCTATCCGGCGGTTCACCCATGCCGGTGGAGGTTCTCGAGAAGTTCGAAAAGGTGTTCAATACCACCGTCCATGAAGGATACGGTCTCTCGGAAACGTCGCCAGTGGTCTCGTTGAACCAGCCGGACGGCATTCGCAAGCCCGGATCCATTGGAACCCCGGTGGAAGGGGCAGAGTTGGATATCTTCGACGGCCAGGATCAGCCGGTTGCCGATGGTGAAGTGGGAGAGCTGGTGGTCCGCGGGAAGTACGTGATGAAGGGTTACTGGCGAAACCCCGAAGCCACGGAGTCCGCCATCCGTGATGGCTGGTTCCACACGGGGGATATGGCGCGCCGCGATGAAGATGGTGTCTATTTCATCGTTGACCGGAAGAAGGACATGATCCTGCGCGGTGGCTACAACGTGTACCCCCGCGAGATTGAAGAGGTGCTGTACCAGTTCCCCGGCGTCGTGGAAGCGGCTGTCCTGGGGGTACCGGACGAGAAGCACGGGGAGGAAGTGGGCGCAGTCGTCGTTTTCGATCCCAAGGAACTGGGCGATCGAAGCATCGAGGACGTGACCAAAGAGTTGGATGCTTTCGTCCAGGAGCGGGTGGCCAAGTACAAGTACCCCCGTCACTACAAGGTGTTGGATGAGCTCCCCAAGGGCCCCACGGGCAAGATCCTCAAGCGCGAACTCACGCTCAATGCATAATTACAAATAGTGCTGTATAGTCATGCATTGAGGCGCGGGTCAGGCCCGTGCGCAAAGTTTTTGTCGTGCAGCAAAGTGAGGAGAGCACCGTGAGCGATCGCGTTGTGTTGGCATACTCCGGAGGTCTCGATACTTCGGTGGCTATCGGTTGGATCGGCGAAGCCACGGGTGCCGAGGTCATTGCGGTGGCCGTTGACGTTGGACAGGGTGGCGAGGATCTGGAGACCATTCGCCAGCGCGCCCTGGACTGCGGTGCCGTGGAAGCGTACGTGGCCGATGCTCGCGACGAGTTCGCTGAGGAATACTGCATGCCGGCTCTGAAGGCCAATGGCATGTACATGGATGCCTACCCGTTGGTGTCGGCCGTGTCCCGTCCGGTGATCGTCAAGCACCTGGTCAAGGCCGCCAAGCAGTTCGGCGCCACCACTGTGGCCCATGGTTGCACCGGTAAGGGCAACGACCAGGTCCGCTTCGAGGTGGGCATCCAGACCCTGGGTCCCGAACTCAAGTGCATTGCCCCGGTGCGTGACCTGGCTCTGACCCGTGAAAAGGCCATCGCCTACGCGGAGAAGAACGACCTGCCCATCGTGACCACCAAGAAGAACCCGTTCTCGATCGACCAGAACGTGTGGGGTCGTGCTGTGGAGACCGGTTTCCTGGAGGACATCTGGAACGGTCCCACCAAGGACGTCTACGACTACACCGACGACCCCACGTTCCCGCCGCCCGCGGACGAGTTGGTCATCACCTTCAAGGAAGGTGTCCCGGTGGCGATCGACAACAAGCCGGTGACCGCACTGCAGGCGATCCAGGAGCTCAACCGTCGTGCGGGCGCCCAGGGCGTGGGCCGGATCGACATCGTTGAGGACCGTCTGGTGGGTATCAAGTCCCGCGAGATCTACGAGGCTCCCGGTGCCATGACCCTGATCGCGGCTCACCGCGAACTGGAGAACGTGACCATCGAGCGCGAGCAGGCCCGCTTCAAGAAGACCGTGGACCAGCGCTGGACCGAACTGGTCTACGACGGCCAGTGGTTCTCGCCGCTCAAGAAGTCCCTGGATGTCTTCGTGGATGACACCCAGAAGTACGTCAACGGTGACATCCGCATGGAACTTCATGCCGGCCGTGCCACCGTGACCGGCCGCCGTTCCGACACCGGCTTGTACGACTTCAACCTGGCCACCTACGACGAGGGTGACTCGTTCGACCAGTCGAATGCACGCGGTTTCATCGAGCTGTTCGGCATGTCGTCCAAGGTTGCCTCCCAGCGCGAGCAGCGCCTGGCGGGAGAGAACTAATCGCCACTGACGCGTCATGACCGGCCGGGCTCCTAGACTGGAGCCCGGCCGGATTCACGCCCGGTGTCCTTCACCGGCACCCAATGAGAACCATCTCGCGAGCAAGGAGCAGCATGGCCCAGCACCAGCAGCACGGAACCAACGAGGGCGCTTTGTGGGGCGGTCGTTTCGCCGGGGGACCCGCGGACGCACTGGCCGCTTTGAGCAAGTCCACGCAGTTCGACTGGCGGTTGGCTCCGTATGACATTGCGGGTTCCCGCGCTCACGCTCGTGTGCTCCACACAGCCGGCCTGCTCACGACTGAGGAACTGGACGGCATGATTTCTGCGCTCGATCAGCTCGAGACCGACGTCCGTACCGGCGACTACGTACCCGCGGAGTCCGACGAAGACGTACACGGTTGCTTGGAACGTGGCTTGATCGAACGCGCTGGACCGCAGCTGGGCGGCAAACTGCGTGCCGGCCGTTCCCGTAACGACCAGATCGCCACGCTGGGCCGCATGTACTTGCGAGACCACGCGGCCATCATCGCCAAGGACTTACTGGACGTGGTCCGCGCTCTCATCGCGCAGGCCGAGCGCTACCCGTACGCGCCCATGCCCGGACGCACGCACCTGCAGCACGCACAGCCCATTCTGCTCTCGCACCACCTGCTCGCTCACGCGTGGGCCGTGCTGCGCGATGTCCAGCGCCTGGTGGATTGGGACAAGCGCGCGGCGGTATCTCCGTACGGTTCCGGCGCGCTCGCAGGTTCCTCGCTCGGACTGGACCCCAACGCGGTTGCTGCGGAGCTGGGCTTCGAGTCCGCCGTTTTCAACTCGATCGACGGCACAGCGTCTCGCGACGTCTACGCCGAGTTCGCTTGGGTCACCGCAATGGCGGCGGTGGACATCTCCCGCATGAGTGAAGAAGTCACCACGTGGGCCACTAAGGAATTCTCGTTCGTGACCCTGGACGACGCCTTCTCCACGGGTTCGTCGATCATGCCGCAGAAGAAGAACCCGGACGTCGCCGAGCTCGCCCGTGGTAAGGCCGGCCGTCTCATCGGAGACCTCACTGGCCTGCTGGCCACGCTCAAGGGTTTGCCGCTCGCCTACAACCGCGACCTTCAGGAGGACAAGGAGCCAGTCTTCGACGCGATCGACCAGCTCGAGGTCCTGCTGCCCGCGGTGTCCGGCATGATGGGTACGCTCGTGTTCCACCCGGAGCGTCTGGTCGAGCTGGCGCCCCAGGGCTTCGCGCTGGCCACGGACGTTGCCGAATGGCTGGTCCGCCAGGGTGTTCCCTTCCGCGAGGCGCACGAGATCTCCGGTGACGCGGTGCGCGTGTGCGAGGAGAACGGGATTGAGCTGTGGGATCTCACGGATGAGCAGTTCGCCCAGATCTCCGAACACCTCACTCCGCAGGTACGCGAGGTCCTGACGGTCGAGGGTTCCCTGAACTCCCGCAACTCCCAGGGCGGCACGGCTCCGGCGGCGGTCGCCCAGCAGCTGGACGAACTCAAGCGGCAGCTGGGTGAGTTGGCCGCGTTCGAATCCCGTCAGCCGATCGTTTCCTGATCTGGCCTCACGTTGAGTAATCCACTCGAAGAATTGTTGTCCGCAACAGCGCCGGAAGCTGCCCCGGCGCTGTTGGGCGCGGTTCTGGTCCGGTCAGATCAACAGGCCACGGTGGCACTGAGGCTGACCGAGATCGAGGCGTACGGAGGGCCTGCGGATTCGGATCTTCCGGACCCTGGTGCCCACACCTACCGAGGCCGTACGGCGCGCAACAACTCGATGTTCGGCCCGCCGGCCCATCTCTACGTCTACTTCACGTACGGTCTGCACCACGCACTGAATCTCGTCTGTCGACCCGACGGCCACGCGGGTGGTTGTCTCATCCGCGCCGGGGAGGTCGTGGCGGGGGAGGACGCGGCGCGGCGTCGTCGTAGTGCCCAGCGAGCCACCGAACCATCTCACGTGGCGCTGGCTCGGGGCCCGGGCAACGTGGCCCAGGCGCTTGCCCTGGATCGGTCCGACGACGGCGCCCCGTTGCGTTTTCTGGGCAGGGCGCCGGATCCGGTCCTGGCCGCACAACGTCTCGTGGCGGAGCAGCCCGGATACCAGAAGCCGTGGACGGGACTCGTTCTGCCGGATCGTTCTGGGGCGGCGGACATGGTGACAACCGCTCGAACCGGTGTGTCCGGCGAGGGCGGTACGGATGCATTCCCGTGGCGGTTCGCGCTCAAGAACGACCCGACGGTCTCGCCCTACCGCAAAGCAGCCGTCAAGAAACGCAGAACCCGGCCGTAGCATCCGTGTGAACGGCTCGTGTGGGGCAAACGGCGGATACGATGGTCCGGTGACTGAATCCGTAGAGCAGATGATTGACCGGTTGTGCGCCAAGATCCCGGACCACCCCGAGCCGGGGGTGCTGTTTCGTGACCTCACTCCGCTGTTCGCGGACGGTGACGGTTTCAAACGCACCGTGGACTCCTTGACCGATGCCTTCCGGGGCCAGTACGACTGCGTGGCAGGTGTGGAGGCCCGAGGATTCATGATCGCCTCCGCCGTGGCGTATGCCTCAGGTGTGGGAATCGTCCCTGTACGGAAGAAGGGCAAACTGCCCCGCGAGACCATTTCGCAGCAGTACGACCTGGAGTACGGAACGGAAACGCTGGAGATTCACACTGATGACGTCCCGCGCGGTTCCCGCGTCCTGGTCCTCGACGACGTTTTGGCCACCGGCGGCACTCTGGGCGCATCCGCGTCACTACTGACCCGCGCCGGATTCAACGTGGCGGGCTTCGGCGTCATCATGGAACTGACCGCACTGCGCGGCCGCGCCCAGCTGGGCGGGCACCGAATTCGCGCCCTGCTGCGTGTCTGAGTTTCGCCCCGTGACATGTTCTGTCGTGGGAGCGCGATAGGATTGACGACCGCTGGTTATGGAACCGGCGGTCGTTTTCCGTCCCCGTGAGGTGAATTGCGTGACCGAGTCCGCGTCTGAAAGAACCGCCCAGCAGCTCGAGCTGGAACGGGACTATGTTGCACAGGCCTATGAACGTCTGGACGAGTTGCGTGAGATCAATGGTCAGGAACTCGCCAAGGTGCGGCGTAGTGATTACGGCGGCGGCCACCAGGCGAAGTCCGAGCGCGATGCTTTCGCATCCCATTACGAAGATCGCTTGACGCAACTCGAATCGGTGGATGAGCGTTTGGTTTTCGGGCGTCTCGACACCGAGGAAGAAGAACGTTATTACGTGGGCCGCCTCGGCCTCGCCACAGAGGACCATCAACGATTGGTCCTGGATTGGCGTGCCCGTGAAGCCGGTGCGTTTTACCAAGCCACCGCCCGCAACACGCAGGGACTCGCGCGGCGTCGTCACCTGATCATGGAAAAGCGCAATGTCACGGCCATCGAGGATGACGTCTTCAACGCGGACGCGCTGGACCAGGATGAGATCGTGCGCGGGGAAGGCGCCCTCATGGCCGCGCTCAACAAAACCCGCACCGGTCGCATGAATGACATCGTGGCGACTATTCAGGCCGAACAGGACCGCATCATCCGCGCTCCACTCAAGGGCGTACGCGTGGTCCAGGGCGGACCGGGTACGGGTAAGACGGCCGTGGCACTGCACCGTGCCGCGTACCTGCTCTACGAATATCGCGAACGCCTTGCCAAGTCGGGGGTGCTCATTGTCGGACCGTCCTCATCCTTCCTGTGGTACATCGAACGTGTGCTGCCTGCACTGGGCGAGACCGGCGTGGTCATGTCATCCTTGGCGGATCTGTACCCGGGCGTGCACGGAACCGTGGAGCGGGATCCGTGGGTGGCCCGGTGGAAGTCCGGGCTGCACATGGTCGAGGTCATCAAGCAAGCGGTCGCCGATCGCGAGAAGGTTCCGGAGAAGAACCTCTGGCTGACCGTGGACGGCCACTCCGTCAAGATCAAGCGCTCCTTGGTTCGACTCGCTCGTGAACGCGCCCGCACCACGGGTAAGCCTCACAATGAAGCCCGCGCTACCTTCGTGAAGATCATCATCAAGCAACTCGCCGAGACCCTGGGTCAGCAGCTCAACGACAAGGCCGGTTCCACCATGGACCGCTCCTACTTGAAGGAAGACCTGCGCCAGTCACGCGAAGTACGAGTTGCCCTCAACCTGTTGTGGTTGCCGTTGACAGCGCAGCAGCTGGTGCGTCAGCTCTTTTCCAAGGAGCACTACCTGCGTTCCGCGGCTCCCGAGCTCAGTGATGCGCAGGTGGCGCAACTGCTCAGGGCACCCGACGCCCCGCTCACCGTGGCCGATGTTCCCCTGCTCGACGAGGCCGCGGAACTGCTCGGTGACTTCGATTCCGCGGGTATCAAAATGCGCGGCCAAGCGGCCGAGCAACGCAAGGCGGCCGAGTCCGCGGAGAAGGTTCTCGCGACGATGGCCGAGGGTTTCGAAGACATCGGTGCCCAGGGGATTATCACCGTGGACCAACTGACCACCTTGAACGAGGAATCGGTACGGCGCATGACGGCGGCCGAAGCGGCGTCGTCGGACCGGACCTGGGCCTACGGGCACGTGGTGGTGGACGAGGCGCAGGAACTGTCCGCCATGCAATGGCGCACACTGATGCGCCGGTGTCCCATGAAGTCGTTCACGGTGGTGGGCGACATCGCCCAGGCCGGAAATGCCGCTGCCGCGACCACGTGGGAGGGCGCACTGGAGCCATTCGTGGGGGACCGATTCTCCCTCGAAGAGCTCACGGTCAACTACCGCACACCCCAGCCCATTGCCGACGCCGCTGTGCGGGTCGCGCGCGCAGCAGGCCTTCGCGTGTCCGACCCGCAAGCCGTTCGTGACGGTCAAGATCCTGTACTCATCACCGTGGCTGACGAGAAAAAAGTGGCTGACTCGGTGGTCGAACAAGTGCGCGGCGAACTAGAGCTCGTCGAGGGCGGGCTCATCGGGGTGGTGTGCCCGGGTGACTCGATTGCTTCGGTGGCTTCAGCCCTCGATGAAGCGTTCCCGGGGCTGGTAGCTGCGGGTATGCGGCGTCTGGATCGCCAAATCATGCTGCTCACCCCCTGGGACGCCAAGGGACTTGAATTCGATTCCGTGGTGGTAGTGGAACCGGGTGACATTGCCGGCGATCCTGCCGGGGGAGTGGGCAACTTGTACGTGGCTATGACTCGACCCACACAGCGCCTTTACATGGTGGCCGCGCATGGCATGCCTGCGGGCGTGGAACAAACCGGCTCCACGTCGCAAGACTGATAACTTAGTCCTCGTGTCAACCACCGATCTGAGTAAGCAGCACAACGACCCGACTTTCAATTCCTTGTGGGAAGAATTGAATTGGCGCGGCCTGGTCCAGGTATCCACGGACGCCCAGTCCATCGAGGATGCCTTGGAAGCGGGGCCCATCACGTATTACTGCGGGTTCGACCCAACCGCTGCCTCCTTGCACTTGGGGCACCTGGTTCAGTTGCTGCTGCTCCGCCGCTTGCAGTTGGGGGGTCACAACCCCATCGGGTTGGTCGGTGGTTCTACCGGGTTGATCGGTGATCCCCGTCAGACGTCCGAGCGCGTGCTGAACTCCCGCGAGACCGTGGCCGAATGGGTTGAGTTACTACGCGAGCAGGTGCAGCGGTTCCTCTCCTTCGAAGGCGAGAACGCCGCACGAATGGTCAACAACTTGGACTGGACATCTCAGATGTCCGCAATCGACTTCCTGAGGGACGTCGGCAAGAACTTCCGCGTGGGCACCATGATCAAGAAGGACATCGTGGCCAAGCGGCTGAATTCGGATGAGGGCATTTCCTACACCGAATTCAGCTACCAGATCCTGCAGGGTATGGACTTCCTGAACCTGTACCGCGAGTACGACTGTGTACTCCAGACCGGTGGATCGGACCAGTGGGGCAACCTGACCTCGGGTACTGAACTGGTGCGCAAGGTTGAGGGCGCTGCGGTCCACGCAATCGGTACCCCCTTGATCACCAACTCGGACGGCACCAAGTTCGGTAAGTCTGAGGGCAACGCAATTTGGTTGAACCCGGAGCTCACCTCTCCGTATGCCTTCTACCAGTTCTGGCTCAACACCGCAGATGCGGATGTGGTGGACCGGCTTAAGGTCTTCACGTTCCGCACCCGCGAGGAGATCGAAGAACTCGGTCGTCTTACGGAGACGGAACCGTACAGACGGGAAGCTCAGAAGGCACTGGCTTACGAGGTCAACACCCTGGTCCACGGTGAAGACGCCACGTGCAAGGCGATCGCCGCATCGGCGGCTGTCTTCGGTAAGGGCCAGTTCTCTGAGCTCGATGCGGAAACCCTGGGGATGATTGCAGCCGAGTTGCCCCACGCGGAGGTCGATGCCGATCAGACATCGATCGTTGATCTGCTGGTTGCTACGGGCCTCTCAGAATCAAAGTCGGCCGCCCGCCGCACCCTCAAAGAGGGCGGGGTTTCGGTGAACAACCACAAGGTCTCGGGCGAGGACGCAACTCTGGATCCTGATGATCTGCTCCACGGTCGATTCGTGTTGCTCCGCCGGGGTAAGAAGAACCTCGCTGCAGTTACTGTCGTCTGAGTACTGAGTACTGAGTACTGAGTACTGAGTACTGAGCCCTGGATTGTTCCCGCTGCGGGAGCAGTCCAGGGCTCTTCACATGACTGAGTAGGGAAGCGAACAGTGGTTTTGCGCGCCACCCGATCCGTGTGTAATGTAGTCCGAGTCGCCGCAAGGCAAGGCCGAAAGACCAAAGCAGCGGTGAACATCCCGTAAAGATCAGCACAGGTTGTTCCTGCGCCTTGTTCAT
>JAKDKI010000529.1 GCA_030453435.1 Kocuria sp. | reverse complement strand
AGGTGCTGCTCCTGGACGAGGACACGTGCGCCACCAACCTCATGGTTCGCGATCAACGCATGCGCGCCCTGGTGCCGGGGGAGCGGGAGCCCATCACGCCGTTCGTCGACCGGGTGCAGGCGTTGTATCGGGACAACGGAGTGTCCACGGTGCTCGTCACGGGTGGTTCCGGGGCGTTCCTGGACGTCGCGGACCTGGTCATTGCGATGGATTCCTACCGGGCGTCCGACGTCACCGATCGCGCCCGCCAGGTGTCTGCCGAGTTCCCATCGGGGGAGCAGACGCAGCCCACCGAGAAGTTCGGTGAGTTGCGCGAACATGCCCCGGCTGCGGCGACGCCATCGAAGAACGACGGCGCTCGTGGCGGTCACGGGGGCGGCTCGCGTGACCGGGATCGCCGCGGTGGCGACCGAGGCGGGTTCCGGGAGAAGCCGGCCCGTGGGCGCGGTCTTGGCACCATCCAACGGGGCCGAGAAGATGTGGACGTGTCTTCCCTGCCCCAGCTCGTGGATCCGTCTCAGACCGAGGCCATCGCGCGGTTGTTGGACCAGATCGATCGTGAGGCGGACGGCCGTCAGAGCCTGAACCAGATAGTGGATCGCCTTATGACCCGCGTGGAGCGCGACGGCCTGGACGTACTCGCTCATCACCGCGGCCACCCAGGGCATTTGGCGCTGCCGCGCCGACAAGAGGTCCACGCCGCCTATCACCGGGAGCGTCGGTAACTGTCAGTGTGACTGTGAATCAGCAACCGGAGCGCAAGGGCGGCACGCCAGCCCGTTCTTCTCTTCCCATTAGTACTTCTTGGCTGAGACTCCACTCCGTGTCCCATCCTTGCGCTCTTACCACCGCCACGGGCGTCGCCACTAGTCAGCCCGCAGTGGGTCGTCTGAGCCTCTCGGCGGGTTGTCGAGAGAGAAGTGACTCAAAAGTCACAAAGGGGATACATTCTGTCCTGTCGGCGTGACGTTCGACGCACTTAAGGGGAGACTGGAGCGTGTGCGCAACCCTGCAATCCGGGGGGAGAAACACGGTTGCGCCGTGAAATGGGGGAGGGGTATTTATGGTTTCTATCCGTGAGTTCGTGGCACATTTGCCGCCGGACAAGCGCGAACTTCTGGCTGCGCCAGCGCGGTTGCTACCGGTTAAGAGGCGTTACGGGCCGATCTACGAACGAACGATCCGCGAGATCGAGAAGGCGCGCACAACGCCGTCGTGGGTACGGGAGACCGTGGATGAGCGACTGGCCGAGACGTTTCGGGCGGCGCGTGAAGCGCCGTATTACGGACGCGGTGAGCACTATGACGTGTTGGACCGCGTGGCATCGGGGGAAATGAGCCCGCGCGAGGCGTTGGCGCAGTTGCCGATCCTTACCCGTGAGGAACTCTCCGAGCACTACCGGGACATGCTCGCGGCCCCGGAAAAGACCGTGGAGCTGTCCGCGAGTTCGGGTACCTCGGGCGATCCCATCTTCTTCCTGCTGGACCGCAATCGCGGCGCGCGGGAATGGGCCTACGTGGTGGATT
>JAKDKI010000528.1 GCA_030453435.1 Kocuria sp. | reverse complement strand
GCATCTTCGCGGGCTGGCCCTCGGGTTCCGCAACCTCACCCACTACATCGCCCGATCCCTCCTCGAAGCCGGCGGCTTCAGACCACGACTACACCCTCGTTTGTGAAGAGCCAATCGGGCTCTTCATAGATGAGGGTGTAGGGCATGTCGCGCGGTCGGGTGGCGCGTCGGTGTGGGGGTAGGGGTCGAGGTCTTCCGAGGATGGAGGTTCCTACACGCCCATCTCGAAAGACCTCGACATGTACGACGCTACCGTCGGTGGCCGCGCTGATTTGTTCGACCACCCTGACCTGACTGCCTTCTGCCGTCTGGACGTGCTCGGCCTGGAAGCAGTGGGCCAACGGCTCGAACCCGACCGTGCCGTGCTGGCCTGCCGGGTCGTGGAGCCGGACCAGTGGTGCCGGCGGTGCGGTTGTCAGGGTGTCCCGCGTGACACCGTGACCCGGGAACTGGCCCATGAACCGCTGGGCTGGCGCCCCACGACTCTGTTGGTCACGATCCGCCGGTACCGGTGCGCCGGGTGCGGTCATGTGTGGCGGCAGGACACCACCGCCGCGGCCGAACCACGAGCGAAGATCTCCCGGGCCGGGCTGCGGTGGGCACTCGAAGGGATCGTGGTCGGGCACTTGACGATGTCTCGCGTCGCCGAAGGCCTCGGTGTTGCCTGGAACACCGCGAACGACGCGGTCCTGGCCGAGGGCAAGCGGGTCTTGATCGATGACCCAGCCCGGTTCGACTCGGTGCGTGTCCTCGGCGTAGACGAGCACGTGTGGCGCCACACCCGCAAGGGCGACAAGTACGCCGGCCGTGATCATCGACCTCACCCCGGTTCGCGACGGCACTGGCCCGGCCCGGCTACTGGACATGGTCGAAGGCCGCTCCAAGGCCGTGTTCAAGACCTGGCTGGCCGACCGCGACCAGCCCTGGCGCGACAGGGTCGAGGTGGTCGCGATGGACGGGTTCACCGGCTTCAAGACCGCCGCCGCCGAGGAGGTCCCCGACGCGGTCGCGGTGATGGACCCCTTCCACGTCGTTCGACTGGCCGGCGACGCCCTGGATGCGTGCCGACGCCGGGTCCAGCTCACGATCCACGGCCACCGAGGATTCAAGGACGACCCGCTCTACAAGGCCCGCCGAACCCTGCACACCGGCGCGGACCTGCTCACCGACAAGCAGAACGACCGCCTGCACGCGCTCTTCGCGGCAGAGGAACACCTCGAGGTCGAGGCGACCTGGGGGATCTACCAGCGCATGATCGCCGCCTACCGCCACCAGGACCGGCGCCAGGGCCGGGAGTTGATGGACAAACTGATCACAGACCTGGGCGCCGGCATCCCGCAGCCACTGGTCGAGCTCACCACGCTGGGCCGGACCCTGGCCAAGCGCGCCGCCGACGTGCTCGCCTACTTCGACCGGCCCGGCACATCCAACGGGCCCACCGAGGCCCTCAACGGACGCCTGGAACACCTCCGCGGCTCCGCCCTCGGCTTCCGCAACCTCACCAACTACATCGCCCGCAGCCTGCTCGAG
>JAKDKI010000154.1 GCA_030453435.1 Kocuria sp. | reverse complement strand
GCGAGCCGGCAATGTCCATACCGGCCAACTGAACGTCCGTGATGCGCGCCTGGGACGGGTGCATCTCGGGCTCGGATTCAAAACGAACCATGAACGGCAACTGGGGGTCCGCGATCAAACCCTTCACGCCGATCTGGCGCCACTCCAGCTGGCGGCCGTCCGGGAACAACCGGAAACCCGGTACGGAGGGGCGGCCCAACTTGTCCTCGTAGGGGGTAAGATCCTGAACCTCGACCACCCAGCCGAGCCAACCTCCACCGGCCTCGGAGCGGGCGCGGACGGCCTGACCGAACGGCGCCTTGTCCGCGGCGGGGTGCTCGAGAACCTCGACCACTTCCACGTACTGGTGACCCGTGAGGGGCAGGATCATGTTTCGCGTTCCGAAGCGCGGGTGGATTCCGCCCTTGACCGGTTCGATCCCTAGCTGATCGGCAATCCGTTCCGTGGTGGCTTCAAGACCATCGGATTGTGCTGCGAATGAGACATGATCCAGTTTCATGGTCACATCGTGACACCGCGCACAGTGGTCTCCAAATCGAGAGCTGAAACATGACCGTGTGACGCGGGTAACTCAGCTTGACGTTCTAGGCACCGGCTCCGGACAATGAAGTGCAGGTCACGAGAGTCAGCGAGAAGCCCCAGCTAGCTGACCGGCAACCCTCCCTCCGCGGTGGGGTGCCCTGGGTGAGGACCGGGCCGCACCGCAATTCTTCGGTGTTGGCAAGCGCGGGTCACAGGTGCCCGATCGCTGCACGGGCATCGTGCTGCGGATCGTTCACCGGGCCCCTGATATTGAAAGGGAGTGCGGTATGAGCCCCGCAGCCACCCCGTCCAGCCCGCAGGGTTGGGCATTCGAAACCCGTCAGATCCACGCGGGCCAGGAGCCTGACCCCACCACCGGTTCACGGGCACTGCCGATCCACCAGACCACCTCCTACGTGTTCCCGGATGCGGAGACAGCGGCCAACCGTTTTGCCCTGGCGGAACTCGGCCCCATTTACACGCGTCTGACGAACCCGACTACGGAAGTGGTCGAAAATCGAGTCGCTTCTCTCGAGGGCGGCGTGGGCGCACTGATGCTCAGCTCGGGCCAAGCCGCCTCTACCTTTGCGATCCTGAACCTGGGCGGCGCCGGAACCCACGTGGTGGCCAGCCCGTCAATGTACGGCGGCACGTACAACCTGTTGCATCACACGCTGCCCAAGATGGGTGTGGAGACCACCTTCGTTTCTGATCCGGACGATCCCGAGGCCTGGCGCGCTGCAGTTCGGCCCAACACGGTGGCGTTCTTCGGGGAGACCATCCCCAATCCGCGCAATGACGTGCTCGACATCGAAGCCATTTCCGCAGTCGCCCACGAATCCGGTGTGCCGTTGATCGTGGACAACACGATTGCCACGCCGTACCTGATCCGACCGATCGAGTGGGGCGCTGACATCGTGGTGCACTCGGCCACCAAATTCATGGGCGGTCACGGAACGGCCATCGGTGGCATGATCGTGGATGCGGGCAACTTCGACTTCGGTCAGGATCCGCAGCGCTTCCCGGCCTTCAATGAGCCGGACGCGTCCTACAACGGTCTGGTCTATGCCCAGGCCCTCGGTCAGGACGGCATCTTCGGAGTGAATCTGTCCTACATTCTCAAGGCTCGCGTGCAGTTGCTGCGCGACCTGGGGTCGTCGATTTCCCCGTTCAACGCGTTCCTCATCGAGCAGGGCATCGAGACACTCTCCCTGCGCATGGATCGCCACGTGGCCAACGCCCAGAAGGTCGCGGAGTGGCTCGAGGCGCGCGACGACGTTCGTGCGGTCTCCTATGCGGGCCTCGCCTCCTCGCCGTGGCACGAACGCGGCAAGAAATACGCTCCCAAGGGTGCGGGTTCCGTGCTCGGTTTCGTACTTGACGGTGGACGCGAGGCGGGCACCGCATTCGTGGATGCCCTGACCTTGCACTCCAACGTGGCCAACATCGGCGATGCGCGCTCCCTGGTGATCCACCCGGCCTCGACCACTCACTCGCAGTTGACCGACCAGGAACAGCGGGCAACCGGTATCGAGCCCGGCTTCGTGCGGCTGTCCGTGGGTTTGGAGAATATTGACGACATCCTGGCCGATCTGGAATCCGGTTTCGAGGCCGTGGCCGCGCTGGGTGGCGCAGCGGCGTCGTCGGGTGAGGGAGGACCGCAGGCGTGACCATCGTGGGAGGCGGGACCGCTGACTCGCTCGTGCGTGAGGACGGCGTGGTGGGCTACATCGACGTCGGGCCCCTGACCTTGGAGTCCGGGTACCGTCTCCCTCGTGCGCGGCTGGCCTACGAAACGTGGGGCCGTCTCAATGCTGACGGCTCCAACGCCGTGCTGATCGAACACGCCCTGACCGGCGACTCGCACGTGGCGCGAGGCCAGTCACGCGATCACGCTCCCGAGGTGGAGCGTCTCGCTGCGGAGGCCGGTGGCTGGTGGGACGGCCTGGTAGGTCCGGGCGCGGCCATCGACACCGACAAATACTTTGTCGTCTGCGCAAACATCTTGGGTGGCTGTTACGGCAGTACCGGGCCGGCTACCCAGGCCCCGCCCGAGGTGGATCCGGAACAGAGAGCCTGGGGTTCGCGCTTCCCGCGCATCACCGTGCGGGACACCGTGAGCGCCGAGGCGGTCCTCTCCGACGCCCTGGGCATCGACCGCTGGCGTTTGGTGATCGGCGGGTCCATGGGTGGCGCGCGGGCCCTGGAATGGGCCGTGATGTACCCGGATCGGGTGGCGGCATGCGGTGTGATCGCTGCCTGCGCCTCCGCCAGCGCGGAACTGCTCGCGTGGGGTCAGGCACAAGCACTTGCCATCCGTCAAGACCCGAACTTCCGCGGCGGTGACTACTACGACGGTGAGTTCCCGGAAGCGGGTCTCGGGCTCGCACGGCGGATCGCGCACATCACCTACCGCTCGGCAGCGGAGTTGCACTACCGATTCGGCCGCGAAGCCCAAACGAATGAGGACGTGGACGCGACCCACACATCCCAGCGCGGCCGTTACCGCGTGGAGAGCTACCTGGATCACCAGGCCTCCAAGCTGGCCGGGCGCTTTGACGCGAACTCGTACCTCAGCGTGAACGAGACGCTCATGTCCCACGACGTCACGCGAGGCCGAGGAGCTTTGGAAGAGGTGCTTGCCGGTACGACGTGCGAGTGGCTCGTGGCCGGGGTCGACTCGGACCGGCTGTTCTTTCCGGCAGAATCTGCCGAACTGGTGCAGGCACTGCCGGGTGAGCAGACCCTGCACATGATCAGCTCACCCAGCGGCCACGACGGATTCCTGATCGAAGCACCTCAGTTGGGCATGCTCCTCAAAAAGACGGTGTTGAAGGACTAAACCCGAGCGGTACGCCGGTTTCCGGCGTGTGCCCGTCAGACGGGTTCCTGGTCGCCGGAGCTCTGTACCTCCGGTGTTTCACCCGCGCCAGGAATGACCGCTCGCCCGAATTGCGGTCGCTTGGCCGTAATCGAGTCTCCCGAGCTGCGCTTGGTGATCCGGCGGGCAACCCACGGAGCAAAGTGCTTGCGGGCCCACACGAGGTCCTCCCGGCGGGCCTCCCGCTTGGTCTTGGTGGGCTGGGGTTCCAGGACATCGGGGACCAGTCCGTGCTCGATGCCCAGGGAGTCGAGTACTTCCACGGCTATCCGTTGATGACCCAACGGTGAGAAATGCAGCCGATCAGGCGCCCACATGAGTGGATCAGCCAGTTCGTGCAGACCCCACAGATCGGTCATTACCGCACCGTGCCGGGCCGCGATGACACGGACGTTCTCGTTCCAGATGGCCACTCGGCCGCGGATGCTGCGCAGCACGGGAGTGTTACCCACATCTGGTCCGTCGAACATGATCACAGTGGCGCCCGTTTCCGCGATCCGGGCAATCACGCCATCCAACTTCTGCGCAATGGCATCCGGGTCGGCCCCGGGGCGCAGCATGTCGTTGCCGCCGGCGCTGATGGTGACCAGATCGGGTTGCAGCGCGAGGGCCGGTTCGAGCTGTTCGTCGATGATGGGCTGATACAGGCGGCCACGGATCGCAAGATTGGCGTACGCGAAGTCATTGGTGAGTCGGTCCAATTCTTCGGCTACACGGTCCGCCCAGCCGCGGTGTCCGCCGGGGACGTGCTCATCGGGGTCGCCCACGCCCTCCGTGAAGGAATCGCCGATGGCCACCATGCGGTGCCAAGGGTGTGCCCGGGGAGTGCTGTCTTTTAGTTGCCCGTCGTATTCGGGGTGTTCGTCGAACTCGGGGGGAGTGTCAGGTGAAGCCATATGCGCTTTTCTACCACTCGGCCCCGTTCAATGCACGGGCCGAGTATGAGGCACCAGCGAGTCATGTCAGGATGGTCCCATGAGTGATACCCCGTTTGTGATTTGGAACAATGAGCCCACTGAACGTGCCGACACCCCGCTCGTGGTGCTGTTCCACGGTTACGGATCCCACGAAGAGGATCTGATGGCGTTGATCCCTGCTCTCCTGCCGGGCGCCACCTACGCTTCCGTCCGGGCCCCGCAGCGAGCACAAATGGGGTTTCAATGGTTCCCGTTGTCGGCGGATGCAAGCTTCTCGACGGAGGCTGTGGTCGAGGCAGTTCGCCCGGTGTCAGCCTGGGTCCAGGAACAGGCCGAGCACCACTCCAAGGTGTTCCTGCTGGGCTTCTCCCAGGGCATGGCTGTGGCCACGAGTGTGGCCCGGCACATTCCTGAAACCGTGGACGCGGTCGTGGGCCTGTCCGGTTTTGCGGTGCCGATCGCCGACGACGACGCTCACGCCGAGTTCTTCAAGGACGCTCACCTTGGGGAGCACCCGCTGCAGATGTTCTGGGGCCGTGATCCCGAAGACCCAGTGATTCCGCAGGCCATGGTGGATGCCACGGCAGACTGGTGCGTTGATCATGCTGAGGTCACCAAGGTGCAGTACCGGGGGGTCGGTCACGGTGTCTCCCCACAGGAGCTGGGCCATATCAAGGAGTACTTGCAGCACGTGGTGCGATGACTCCACTTGATTGCTGACGACCCTGGAATGCTACGAAGCGTGACAGGCCAGGTGTCCTCATGGGTGTGGCGCGCCTACATTGGGCGCCATGAGTGTTCAGACCACGCTGGAACCCAAGAGTTCTCCCGCGCCCAGAAGTAAGAAGCCCCCGGTGGCCTCCGCACGCGGTGCCGTGGCACTGACCGTGGGGCTCATGGTGAGTTTGCTCGCGGGCACGGCTCAGGCCTTGCAATCCAGGGTCAACGGTGAGCTGGGGCATGCCGTGAGTGATCCCTACGGTGCCGCACTGGTCAGCTTCTCCTCTGCCTTCGTGATCATTCTGATTGTCACCGTGGTGACACCTGCCGGTCGTCGAGGTGCGTCGCGCATTCCGGCCGCAGTGAAGAGCGGCGAGGTTCCGTGGTGGTACCTGACCGCCGGTGTACTGGGCGGTTTCATGATCGTCACCCAGGCCATGACCACGGTGGTCCTGGGGCTGTCCGTCTACATCTTGGGGCTCGTGTTCGGTAAGTCGGTCGGGTCGTTGATCGTCGACCGTTTCGGGGTGGGACCGGGAGGCATGAAGTACCTGACCGGCTACCGGGTGGTCGGAACCGCCATCATCATTGTGGCGGCACTGGTGGCTATGACCCCGCGTTTCGCGGCAACGGACCTTGCGGCGTCGCTGCCGCTACTGTTCCTTTTCGCCACGCTGTCCGTGCTGGCAGGGCTGGGCAACGCGATCATGACGGCCTGGAACGCCGGGATCGGAGCGAGGGCCGGAACGCCCATCACCCCGACGCTCACCAATTTCGCGGCGGGTACGCTCGCGTTGATCGTGACCGTGCTGGTGGCTCGCAGTATCTCGGATCCCGGCCCGTGGGTCTGGCCCGGCCAGTGGTGGCTCTACGCCGGTGGCATCCTGGGCATCATCCACGTGGCTGCGTCCAGTGTGTTGCCCAAGCACTTCGGCGTGCTGGAAACGAGCCTGGGCATGGTGGCGGGCATGCT